>JADCFR010000122.1 GCA_020249415.1 Roseomonas sp.
GCCTCCACCCCCAGATCGGCATTGCGGAACACCCGCGCCCGGCCCGTGCGCACATTGGTCGCGGTCACAAACACCTTGATCGGCCCAGTGCGGAGTGCCGTGAAGTCCAGGCTTTCGGCCAGCACATCGGCCAGCGGATTGCCACCGACCGAGGGCACATCATAGGGCGAGACCATGCGCGCCATCAGATCCATCATCAGAAAGGCCGGCGAGTTATCAAGCGTCCAGCGCCCGAGCATGATATCCACCGGGCCGCGCTGAAACGGGCTGAAGCGCGCAGCCCTGGAGACCTTGCGCCAGAAGCCCTCAAGCGCCTGACGCGCACCTTCCCGACCCTCGCGCGCATAGCCGCAGGCCATAACGGCGGCATTCATGGCACCGGCTGAGGTGCCGGAAATGCCCTCAATCTCCAGCCAGGGCTCTTCCAAAAGCCGATCAAGCACCCCCCAGGTAAAGGCGCCATGCGCGCCACCACCTTGCAGGGCAAGGTCCACATTGACGTTTTCGCGCTGGGTCATCTCGGATCCCCTTTCGGACGGGTAGCGGGAGACCGCCCCTGCGGCGGCTGTCTTCCCTGCGCCCCTTTCAGCCCAGGCAATGCTGCGCTGCAATAGAAAAATCCTGGTGGGCCTAAGCCTTGCACCCCTTCAGCATACAGGGCGCTTCACGGCAGCGCTGCGAGGAGCGTGAAAAGTTAAGATTTCCTTGGTTTCTGACGGCCTTTGCGTTAAGAACACCCAACGTCGGCAGGAAGCTGGTAAGAAGGCGAAGCAAATGCTCGAGGTTGGGCGCTATCAGGCCACAGGGGCGGCGGGGGTCGCGGCAGGTGTTTTGCCGGCTGCTTCCGCGCGAGCCGAGGCTTTGCCCTGCCTGCATGAGACCACCCACCATCTGCCGCCCCGCCAGCAATTCGATGCCTGGCGGGATGCCAATGCCAGCTTTCTGGTCCATCACATCCCGCCATCCCGCCCCGAAAGCTATGAGGCCGAGGCAACGACCTGGAGCTTTGGCCGGCTGGCCCTCACCAAGGCGGAGACCCCTGGCGGTGCCTATAGCCGCACGGCGGAATGCCTGCGCCGGGATGGGTTGGATCATTGGTGCTTTTCCATGGCCTTGCAGGGCAGCCGGGTGCACCGCACGCGTGACCAGATCACCATGATGCAGCCTGGGCAGATCATGCTGGATTCGCTGGCGCAGCCTTTTGAGGTAGCGCGCACCCGGTCTTCCTGGCTGTTTCTGTATCTGCCGCGGGATTTGCTCCCGGAAACCAATGCCCTGGCGCATGGCTGCCGCATGTTGAACACGCCGGAAGGCCGGCTATTGGGCGAGCATGTGCGGCTGCTATCGGCGGAATTGCCGCGCATGAGTGCGCCCGAGGCAGAGCGCATGGCGGAAGCAACCCAGGCCATGATCGCCCTTGCCGTCGCACCCGGCGCGGGTGCGGTGCAGGCAGTATCGGGACCGGTAGCGGCGGCGCAGATCATGCGGCTCAGGGCGCTGATCCGCGCCAATCTGGGGTCGGCCACCTTCGGCCCGGCACGGCTTTGCCGGCTGGCCGGGATTTCGCGGTCTCAGCTTTATCGGCTGTTTGAAATGCATGGCGGGGTTGCGCTTTGCATCCAGCGAGAGCGGCTGGCGGCGGCGCATCGCGCCCTGTCCAACCCGGCCGATCTGCGCAGTATTGCGGAAATCGCCGAATCGGTTGGGCTTTTCGATCCTTCCAGCTTCAGCCGGATGTTCCGCCGAAGCTACGGGATTTCCCCCCGAGAATTGCGCGTTTCGACCGGCGCGGGGACGCATGTGGCGGGCAGCCATGTGCCGGCGGCGGCCTGGCAGGCGGGGAATTTCCCGGCGCTGCTTCGCATGCTGTAGGGAGTGAGCCTCACCGCCGCTGCTTCAGCGACAAGGCCTTGCTGTGAATTCGGCGCATCAGAGGGCGAGACTTGCCCCCTCTGAATGATGCTTGCAAAGGCCAATGCGCATCACCAGAGCGTGTTGCGTTCACATGTATTCACGCAACCCGCTCTACATTGTTGTTTTTCGAGCATCTTCACGCGTTCAGATGATTCCATCTGAACGCGATCTGCTCTTGGCCTTTGCAAACATCAATGCAGCTTCACCTGCGGCTGCCCTCGATCCGCAATCAGCCCGACCAGCGTCTTCCACAGCACCGGCGCATGCCCATGCAGCGCGGTCTGGTGCATTTTGTAGAGCGACCGATACATCATCCGCGCGAAATAGCCTTCAATGAACATGCTGCGCCCGACCAGAAAGCCCATCAGGCTGCCGACGGTTGAGTATTTGCCAAGCGACACGAGCGAGCCGAAATCGCGATAGACGAAGGGCTCCACCTCAAGCCCACGCATTTTGCGGTCAATCTGCCGGAAAAGATGATTGGCCTGTTGGTGCGCGGCTTGGGCGCGTGGCGGCAGATTGCCCTTGCCATCAGGCCGCGGGCAGGCGGCGCAATCGCCTAGCGCGAAAATATCTGGGTCGCGCGTGGTTTGCAGCGTGGGCAATACCACAAGCTGATCTGTCGCCGTGGTCTCAAGCCCGGCGATATTGCGGAGCACCGGCGGGCCTTTCACGCCGGCGGCCCAGACCACGAGTTCTCCGGGGATCACCGCGCCATCGGCCAGCACCACGCCATCGGCGCGCACTTCAGCGACGCGCCGCCCAGCCAGCACTTCAACGCCCAGATCCTCCAGCAATTTCGCGGTGGCAGCCGAAATGCGTTCGGGCAAAGCGGGCAGGATGCGCGGTGCCGCTTCAATCAGGCGGATGCGGACATCACGCGCCGGGTCAATCCTGTCCAAGCCATAGGCGACCACGGCGCGCAAAGTGCGGTGCAATTCGGCGGCCAATTCCGTGCCAGTGGCACCCGCGCCAATAATGGCAACATGCAACTGGCCCGGGCGCACCGGTTCCGATTGGCTATTGGCGCGCAGGCATGCATTGACCAGGCGGCGATGAAAGCGGCTCGCTTGCGCCACGTTTTCCAGCGGCACGGCGTGTTCGGCAGCGCCTGGTGTGCCGAAATCATTGGTCACACTGCCGATGCAGATCACCAGCGTGTCATAGGCCACGCGGCTGGGCGGCGTGACCTGGCGGCCTTCATCGTCAATGGTGGCGCCGACCAGGACTTCGCGCGCTTCCCGGTCAATCCCGGTCATGGGCCCGAAGCGATAGGTGAAGTGGTGGTTATGGGCCTGGCGCAGGTAATGCAGTTCATGCCGGTCCCGATCCAGGCTGCCGGCCGCCACCGCATGCAGCAGCGGCTTCCACAGATGGGTCCGCGCGCGTTCCACGAGCGTGACCTCGGCCTCGCCGGTCCGGGCATAGCGGTGGCCGAGCCGGGTGACGAGTTCCAAGCCCGCCGCCCCGCCACCGACCACCACGATCCGATGCGGCGTCTTGGTGCCATGGCTCTGGTTCATGCGCTTTGCTCCATTCCTCGGCGCCGATAGGGGCGGGGGTTGTGCGCCCGCTTCGGCCTTAACCCTTGCCCTGCTGCCGCCTTATGCGCATCTTCCGGGCAGCAAAGGAAGCCGCCGTGATTGCTCTGCCCGCCCCCAAGCCTGAAATTCTGGCCCGCCGCGCTGAAATTATCGCGGCGTTGCAAGCGCTGGTCCCCGCTGATGGCGTGATTGCCGAGGGTATTCGCCTAAAACCCTATGAAACCGATGGGCTGGCCGCCTATCGGCAAATGCCGCTTGCGGTGGTGTTGCCTTCCTCGACCGACCAGGTGGCGGCTGTGCTGCGCTATTGCCATGAACAGGGCATTCGCGTGGTGCCGCGCGGTGCGGGCACCAGCCTTTCCGGCGGTGCGCTGCCTTTGGCGGATGCGGTGGTGGTTGGCCTTATGCGGCTCAACGCGATCCATGAGATCAATTATGCGGATCGCTACGCGGTGGTGGGTGCGGGTGTCACGAATATCGGCATCACCAAGGCCGTGGAGGGTGAAGGCTTCTTTTACGCGCCCGATCCGTCATCACAGCTTGCCTGCATGATCGGCGGCAATGTCATGATGAATTCCGGCGGCGCGCATTGCCTGAAATATGGCGTGACGGCGAATAACCTGCTCGGCGTGAAATTCGTCACCATTGAAGGTGAAGTGCTGGAGATTGGCGGCACCTATCTGGATGCCGCGGGCTATGATTGGCTGGGGCTGATCACCGGCAGTGAAGGTCAATTGGGCATTGTCACGGAAGTGACCGTGCGCATCCTGCGCAGTGCAGAGGGCGCGCGCGCCATGCTTGCTGCCTTCAGTGCCATTGAAATCGCGGGGGCTGCCGTGGATGCCATTATCGGCAGCGGTATCATTCCCGTGGCGCTGGAATTCATGGACAAGCCCTGCATCCATGCTTGTGAGGCCTTTGCGCATGCGGGCTATCCTTTGGATGCCGAGGCCATGCTGATCATTGAAGTGGAAGGCAGCGTCGCGGAACAGGATGCGCTACTAGCGCGCATCAAGGAGATTTGCGCGCGCTTCGATCCGATCAGCCTGAAGGTCGCGGAAAGCGCGGAACAAAGCCTTGCCATCTGGAAGGGTCGCAAGGGTGCCTTTGGCGCGGTAGGGCGCATCAGCCCAGATTATTTGTGCATGGATGGCACCATCCCAACCAGCGAATTGCCGCGTGTGCTCAAGCGCATTGGCGAAATGAGCGCTCAATACGGCTTGAAGGTCGCGAATGTTTTCCATGCCGGCGATGGCAATCTGCATCCGCTGATCATGTTTGACGCGAATGACGCGGATAGTTTCCGCCGCGCTGAGGCCTTTGGCGCCGATATTCTGAGGCTTTGTGTGGAAGTGGGCGGCTGCCTGACGGGAGAGCATGGCGTTGGCGTCGAAAAGCGCGACCTCATGACCGTGCAATTCGCGGAGCATGAATTGGCGCAGCAGCGCGCCATCAAAAGCGCTTTTGATCCTGCCTGGCTGCTCAACCCGGCCAAGGTATTCCCACTGCAAGGCGCAGTTCAGCCTGCGATCGCCGCCGAATGAGCGCCATGATCGCGCCGGCAGATGAGGCCGGCATCATCGCCGCAGTGCAGGCAGCGCGCGCGTCGGGTGAACCGCTGGCGATTGAAGGCCAGGGTTCCAAGCGCGGCATGCTGCGCCCGGTGCAGGCCGCGCGCAGCCTTTCCACAAGAGCCCTGACGGGGGTGACGCTTTATCGCCCGGCGGAGCTGATCATCAGCGCGCGCGCCGGCACGCCACTCGCCGAAATAGAGGCTGTTTTGGCGGAAAAGGGACAGCATTTGATTGCCGAAGCGCCCTATTTGAATGGCGCATTCGGCACCTCGGCGCCGCCGAGCATTGGTGGCGTGGTGGCGGCCAATCTTTCCGGGCCGCGACGCATCGCCTGGGGTGCCACGCGCGACCATGTGATGGGGCTGCGCTTCATCAATGGCGCGGGTGAGGCCATTCGTTCCGGGGGGCGTGTGCTCAAGAACGTGACCGGGCTTGATTTGTGCAAGCTATTGTCCGGGTCTTACGGCACGCTGGGCGTCATCACTGAGGTGACGCTGAAGGTGCTGCCCGCGCCCGAGACCAGCGCGACGCTGATCATCCAAACGCCCGATCTTGTCAGCGCCGTGGCAACACTTTCCACCGGGCTTGGCAGCCCCTTCGGGGTCTCCGCGGCAGCGGCGCTACCCGCAAGGGATCATGTGGTCGCGGCGCTGCGGCTTGAGGATTTCGCGGCTTCAGTGACTTATCGTATGGAAAAGCTGCGGGTGATGCTCGATCATTTTGGTGCGCAACTTGTGCTGGAAGATGCTGAAAGCCGCGCCTTCTGGCAGGGTGTGCGGGAAGTGGTACCGCTGAACACCAGCGCGGATGAGGCGCTTTGGCGGGTTTCGGTGCGCCCCTCCGCAGGGCCGCGCATTGCTGCGGCGGCAGACGCGATTGGTGGTCGCGTGTTGCTCGATTGGGGCGGTGGCCTGGTCTGGATTGCCGCAGCGCCAGGCATTGCCCATCATGCCGCGATCAGTGCGGCGGCAGCGGCAGAAGGCGGGGTCGCC
>JADCFR010000123.1 GCA_020249415.1 Roseomonas sp.
AAGTGGCGGGTGGGCTCAATCTGCGCGGGCGCATCGTGACCGCCATTGATTTGCGCAAGCGCCTTGGCCTGCCTTCGGCTGACAATGCCGATAAGGCCATGAGTGTGGTGGTCGAACAGGGCGGCGAATTATACAGCCTGATCGTTGATCAGGTCGGCGAAGTCATTCCCCTGCCATCCGCTGGTGTCTGCCCCAACCCACCAACACTCGATGCGCTGTGGCGTGACGTTTCGCTCAGTGTCTATCGCGAAGAAGACCGGCTGATTGTCATGCTGGATGTCGAACGTCTTCTCAATATCGGATGAATGAAACCATGCAGAATCGTTCTTGCCTTATCGTTGATGATAGCCCGGTGGTCAGGCGCGCCGCGCGCCGCATTGTGGAAGGCTTTGGCTTCACCGTGCGTGAAGCCAAGGACGGCGCCGAAGCGCTGGTTTCCTGCCGTACTGAAATGCCGGAAGCCGTGTTGCTCGATTGGAACATGCCGGTCATGGATGGGCTGGAATTCCTCAAGCATTGTCGTGCGGAACACGGCCCTTCGCAGCCGATTGTCGTGCTCTGCACCACGGAAGCGGGCATTGACCGCATTGTGGAAGCGCTGGCCGCCGGCGCACAGGAATACATCATGAAGCCTTTTGATGCCGGCATCCTGCACGATAAATTCGTCCAGGCCGGCCTGCTTTCGGATGCGGCGTGAGTTTTTCGGCACCTGCCACCACGACGGAACCAGTGCGCGTGATGCTGTGCGACGACAGCGCCGTGCAGCGCGGTATCATGGCGCGCATTCTGGAAACCGATCCCGGCATCAGGATTGTGCATCGCGCTGGTGATGGCCAGGCCGCGCTTTCAGCGCTCGCCGTGACCAAGCCGCAAGTCGTGCTGCTCGATCTGGAAATGCCAGTCATGGATGGCATGACAGCGATTCCGTTGATCCTGAAGCAGGCACCGGGCACCGCGATTATTGTCGCGAGCGCATTGACGCAGCGTGGTGCAGCAGCCGCCATGGCGGCCTTGCGTGCGGGGGCGGTGGATTATGTGCCAAAGCCGCAAGGGTCGCTCGGTGGCGCAGCAAACCCTGTCTTTCGCGATGAATTGATCGCCAAGGTGCAGGGTTGGGCGCGCATGCGCCGCGCGCCCGAGAAGCGCCTGCGCCCGCCGCCGCCCGCGCCGGTGATTGCGCGGCCGATTTCGCGCCCCATCGGCAAGCCGATGCTGCCGCCGCGCCTGCTGGCGGTGGGCAGTTCTACGGGCGGGCCGCAAGCCCTGGCGAATTTCTTCAAGCATCTGCGCCCACTGCCGATTCCCGTGGCGATTGTGCAGCATATGCCAGCCGGCTTCACAACGATGCTTGCCGATCATTTGGACAAGCTTGGCGTCATGCCCTGTGCCGAGGCGAAGAATGGCGAAGTGATGCAGCCAGGGCGCATTTATCTGGCACCGGGTGATCATCATCTGACCGTGGATGCGGGTATTGGCGATACGCTCATCGCGCGGCTCGATACCGGGCCGCCGGTGAATTACTGCCGGCCTGCGGTGGACCCCATGGTGCAATCGGCGTCTCGCATTTGTTCCGGGCGCGTATTGGCGGTGATCCTGACCGGCATGGGTCAGGATGGGCTGGAAGGCTGCCGCAGCCTGGTCGCCAAGGGTGGCGCGGTTTTCGCGCAGGATGAGGCAAGTTCTGTGGTCTGGGGCATGCCGGGGGCGGTTTCACGCGCCGGTATCGCCAGCCTGCAATCACCGCCGGATGTGTTGGCGGAACGGGTTCTCGAAATCTTCAAAATGCCAGGTGCAAAAACATGACCCCTGAATCCTTTCAATTCCTGACAGGCCTTGTGAAGGCACGCTCTGGCATCGTGCTGAATACGGACAAGGCCTATATGCTGGATACGCGCCTGGCGCCGATCCTGAAGCGCGAAAGGCTGGTGTCCTTGGATGCGCTCGCAGGGCGGCTGCGCAACGCGCCTTCCCTGCCGCTTGCGACCGAGGTGGTCGAAGCGCTCACCACCAATGAAAGCTCCTTTTTTCGTGATGGCCGGCCCTTTGAGCATTTGCGCCTGGTATTGCCCAAGCTCGCCGCATCGCGCCCGGCGGGGCAGGCTTTGCGCATTTGGTCGGCGGCGGCCTCCACGGGGCAGGAAGCCTATTCGGTGGCGATGATCATCAATGAATTGGGGCCGGCGCTGGGTGGCCGACGCGTGGAAATCGTGGGCACGGATTTGTCTCGCGATGTGCTGGCGCGCGCGCAGGAAGGCGTGTTTTCGCAATTCGAAGTGCAGCGCGGCCTGCCGGTGCAATTGCTGGTGAAGTATTTCAAGCCCGACGCGGGCAAATGGCGCATTTCCGACGGGCTGCGCGGCATGGTGCGCTGGCAATGCTTCAACCTGCTGGAAAACCCCTCCATCCTGGGCCGCTTCGACATCATTTTCTGCCGCAATGTACTGATCTATTTCGATGCAGCGACCAAGACTCAGGTGCTGGCCAATATCGCCAATCAATTGCAGCCGGATGGCTATGTCTATCTGGGTGGCGCGGAAACTGTGCTCGGCCTCACCACGCGGCTGGTGCCAAGCACGGGCGAGCGTGGCGCTTATGAGTTGATGCGTAGCGCCGCAAAGGCCAGTTAAACTGCGGTTCCACCCACGGTCAGCCCGGTCAGTTTCAGTGTCGGTTGGCCAACGCCAACCGGCACGCCCTGGCCCTGTTTGCCGCAAGTGCCAATGCCAGGGTCGAGTGCCATATTATTGGCCACCATGCTGACCTTGGTCAGCGCATCCGGGCCATTGCCGATCAGTGTCGCGCCCTTCACCGGCGCGCCGATCTTGCCGTTCTCGATCAAATAGGCCTCGGAGGCGGTAAAGACGAATTTGCCGGAGGTTGTATCCACCTGCCCACCGCCGAAATTCACCGCGTAAAGCCCGCGCTTCACACTGCCCAGAACCTCTTGCGGCGTATGGGCACCGCCCAGCATCACGGTATTGGTCATGCGCGGCATGGGGCTATGCGCATAGCTCTGGCGCCGGCCATTGCCGGTGGGCGCCACACCCATCAGCCGCGCATTCTGCCGATCCTGCAGGAAGCCAACCAGGATGCCATCTTCAATCAGCGTGGTGCGCCCGCTGGGCGTGCCTTCATCATCCACGGTCAGGCTGCCGCGCCGATCGGGCAGCGTGCCATCATCCACAACAGTGACACCGGGGGCCGCGATGCGCTGACCCAATAACCCGGCGAAGGCAGACGTCTTTTTGCGATTGTAATCGCCTTCCAAACCATGGCCGATCGCCTCATGCAGCAGAATACCGGGCCAGCCGGGGCCGAGCACCACTTCCATCTCTCCGGCGGGCGCGGGCACGCTACCAAGATTGACCAGCGCCTGGCGCAGCGCCTCATCCACGCCGCGCTTCCAGCCATCGCCGCCAAGCACCCGTTCATAGGCAAAGCGCCCGCCAGTGCCGAAGCTGCCGGTCTCCCGCCGATCCCCTTCCGCCACCACGACCGAGACATTGAAGCGCACCAGCGGGCGCAGATCAGCAAGCCGCTGCCCATCCGGGCGCAGGATCTGCACCGCCTGCCATTCCCCGGTGATGGAGGCCATCACCTGCACCACGCGCGGGTCTCGCGCGCGGGCATAGGCGTCAATTTCCTGCAACAACGCGGTCTTGGCAGCGAAATCCATCTGCGTCAGCGGATTGGCATCAGTGTAAAGCCGCGCATTGGTGGCGCGCGGCGCGACATCCAAAACCCCGCTATGGCCTTGGCGGACAGCCTTTACCGCGGCGGCAGCGCGCGAAAGCGCAGCATCCGACAATTCTCCTGCATGGGCAAAGCCAGCCGCTTCGCCGGCCACGGCGCGCAGGCCAAAGCCGCGCGTTGCATCGTAACTCGCGGAACGGATGCGGCCATCATCCAGCGAAATCGCCTCGCTTTCGCGATATTCCAGAAACAGCTCACCATCCTCACAGCCCTGCGTCGCGTCGCGCAATTGGCGTTCGGCGCCGGCGCGATCCAGCAGCGTGAAGAAAAGCTCATCCGTGATGCCGAGCGCGTTCATGGGCAATCTACCTCGAAGGTCAGGCGGTCAGAGAAGCGGTTGCGCGCGGTCGGCGCAAGCCATGAATCGCGGCAAGCGCGGTGGCCAGCACCAGCACCGCGATGGATTGATGCAGCGTGCCAAGCCAGACCGGCACCACGGCCAGAAGGGTCGCGATGCCAAGCACATATTGCAGCGCGACCGAGGCGGTCAGCGCCAGCACGGCGGCGCGCGCAAAGCCCGGTGCCAGCCGGCGCCAGGCGAGGATGCCCGCAACCACCGAAACCACCAGCACGGCGGTCGCCAAAAGCCGATGGTTGAACTGCACGGCGGCAATATTGGCGGTGAAGTTTTTCAAGGCGGGTGTCAGGTCCCAATAGCCCTCCGGCACCAGCCGGCCATCCATCAATGGGAAGGTATTGTAGCTGAAGCCCGCACGAATCCCGGCCACAAAGCCACCCGCCAGCATCGCCAAAACCGCAAGCCCGGCGGTCGCATGCACCAGGCCGCGCAAGGCCCCGGCATCCATCGGGCCACTACGCGCCGGGCGCAACAGGCTCAGCGCGGTCCAGAACAGAATGCCAAACAGCACAAAGGCGAGGCCCAAATGGATCACCAGCCGATAGGGTGAAACCGCCGTGCGGTCCGCATCAAAGCCAGACGCCACCATGAACCAGCCAACCACCCCTTGCAGCCCACCCAGCGCCAGCAGCAGCAAAAGCCGGGGTTTGAGCGCCGCCGGCACTCGCCCGCGCAGCCAGAACCAGGCCAGGCCACCAACGTAAGCCAGCCCGATCAGCCGCCCCCATAGCCGATGCCCCCATTCGAGCCAGAAAATCTCCTTGAAGCCTTCCAGCCCAAAACCCTGATTGACCAGCTGATATTGCGGAATGGTGCGGTAAAGGTCGTAAAGCCGCTGCCATTCAGCCTGTGAGAGCGGCGGCAGTGTCCCCGCAATCGGCGCCCATTCCATGATGGAAAGGCCAGAACCCGTGAGCCGCGTCGCACCCCCAAGCCCCACCATGAACCAGACCATGCCAGCGACGCCGAGCAGCCAAAAGGCAATGGCGCGGCGCGCATCCTGGTGTTCGGCGGCGGCGATATCGGCGGGCAGGGAGCGCGTGTCGAAGGGCATGGCGCGCATATAGGGGGAATTTCCAGCCGATACACCCCTGCTTGCCGTGACTTGGCGGCCCTGCTACCGCGAAATTCTCATGGTTTCCGACAATGCTCTGCTCCCGGCCGCGCCGCTCATTTCCGTGGTGGTGCCGGTGCGCAATGAGGCACCCAATATCGCGCCGCTGATTGCCGAAATCCGCGCCGCCTTGGCGGGTGTGGTGCATGAGATTGTCTATGTGGATGATGGGTCCACCGATGCGACGCCGCAGGAATTGGCCGCGGCGCGGACAGCGGGCGCGCCCTTGCGGGTGCTGCGCCACCGCGCGTCCTGCGGGCAATCGGCCGCTGTGATCACGGGGGTGAAGGCCGCGCGGGGCGAATGGATCGCGACCCTGGATGGCGATGGCCAGAACGACCCCGCCGATATCCCCCGGCTTTTGGCGCGTGCCCAGGCTGAAGCGATGAAGGGCGTGCCGGTGCTGATTGCCGGGCATCGCGTCAACCGCCGCGATTCGTCGGTGAAGCGCTTTACCAGCCGCTTCGCCAATCGCTTTCGCGGCTGGATGCTGCGCGATGCGACACCCGATTCCGGTTGCGGGCTGAAAGTGTTTTCCCGCGCGCTCTTTCTCAGCCTGCCGCATTTTGATCACATGCATCGCTTTTTGCCGGCGCTGACCTTGCGCGCCGGTGGGGTGGTGATCAGTGAACCGGTCAATCACCGCCCGCGCCTGCGCGGCGCCTCCAATTACGGCACGCTGGATCGGCTGGTGGTCAGTATCCTTGATCTGATCGGCGTTGCCTGGCTGCAAAGGCGCGGCAAGCGCCCGGTGATCGAGCCCGAGGCATGACCACCCCCCCGCCTTCCGCCCGGCGGCGGGCGGCGCTGATCCGGTTGCTGGTACTGGCCCTTGGCCTCATGGCCGGCGGGTTCCTGCTGAAAAGCCTTGGTGCCGCGCCGGGCACGGAATGGGTTGATCAATATGTTCTCGGCCAGGGCTTGCTCGGCGATGCGGTTTTCGTGCTGGCCGGGGCAGCGCTGACCGCGGCCGGCGTGCCGCGCCAGGGGATCGCCTTCCTCGCCGGCTATGCCTTTGGCGTGGTGGAAGGCACGGCGCTTGCGCTGGCGGCACAGATCCTGGGCTGCGGTGTGGCCTATGGGTGGGCGCGGGCCATTGGTCGCCCCTGGGCCGAGGCACGGCTGGCCGGGCGTTTCGGCCATAGGTTGCGGCCCATGCGCGATGTGCTGGTGGGTAGCCCCTTCGGCGCCACGCTGGCGCTCAGGCTGCTGCCGATTGGCAATAATTTGGCCGTCAATCTGCTGGCGGGCATGGCGGCAGTGCCGCCTTTGGCGTTCCTGGCGGCCTCGGCGCTTGGCTATGTGCCGCAGACGGTGATTTTCGCGCTGCTCGGCAAGGGCATCCGGGTGGATGGCGCCTGGCAGATGGGGCTGGCAGCGGTGCTATTTGCGGTTTCGGTGCTGATCGGGCTTTGGTTGCTGCGCCGGCATCGCGCCGGGCAGGTATTGGAGGATCAGGCGGGTTCAGCCTGACTCCGCCATGCCAAGCGCGGCGGCGCGCAATTCATCCAAGGCGCGTCCTGGAAGCTGGCCCAAGGCCAGACAATGCGCGGCAAGGGCCGCGAAAATACGGGAAATCACTGGCCCTGCTTCCAGCCCCTGAAGGGCAGCGCGGCTTGGTTCATCCAGGGCGCCGCTCCGCGCCACGCCCAGCGCATCCTGCAGCGCCAGGATGGCAGCATGCGGCCCGGCTTCCAGCGCAAAGGCCATCAGGGCCAGATCAAGCCCCGGCGGCAGGCGGTCCGCACCGAGTTCGTCCCAGATCAGGCGGCGATAAATGCGCCGCGTCAGTGCCTCATCCAGACGCATCAGCCGGGTGATGCTGGCGGGCTCACCCAGAAAGGCGCTCAACATGCCAAGGCTGATGCCGTTCAGGCAGGGGCCACGCAAGGCCGAGTCGCGATAGACCACACCGCCATGGGCTTCCAGCAGGGCATCGGCACAAATCTCGCAGCGCGCCACCGGGGGATGGTGCACTATGCGGGATTGACCGGGGATATAACCGTCCATGCCTGCTCCGGGCGAGAAACTCATCGCACATATAGTGGGGCAAACCAGTTAACCAAAGGCTTAAATCAGCACCGTTATGGGGGCGGTTTTTCCGTATTGCGCCCCCACGCCCGATCTGTCATTCACCCCCAACCCCGTTGACACCGCGCGGGAGAGAGCAGGCTTGCCTGCCGCCGAAGGCGCAACCGGTCCCCGGAAACGCTCAGGCAAAAAGGGCCGCGCGGGGAAGGGGGCTCTGGAAAGCCCGTGGCGCAAGCCATGGCACCGACGGAGAAAGGTGAGGTAACGCCCCCGCCGAATCTCTCAGGTCATCAGACAGAGGGGGACCACGTTTTGAACCCATTTCGCCGCGCGAAGCGGCGGGAGGCAGCGTGGTCGAGTCCCAAACCGAATCCCTGGCGGAAACCCCGCTCGCCGCGCTGCACCGCGAATTGGGCGGGCGTAGGGTGGGCTTCGCCGGTTATGCGCCGCCGGTGCAATACCCCGCCGGCATCATGGCGGAGCATGTGCATTGCCGCGCCGCCGCCGCGTTGTTCGATGTATCCCATATGGGGCAAGCCGAATTGCGCGGCGAGGGCGCGGCAGCGGCTTTGGAAGCGCTGACGCCCGCCGATGTGGCTGGCCTCAAGCCCGGGCGGCAGCGCTATGGGCTGCTCACATCGGCAAGCGGCGGCATTCTGGATGATTTCATGTTCGCCAATCTGGGCGACCGGATTTTTCTGGTGGTGAATGCTAGCCGCAAGGACCATGATTTCGGCCATATCGCGGCGCATTTGCCGCAGGGTGTGACGCTGCATCGGCATGAGGATCGCGCGCTTTTGGCGCTGCAAGGTCCGGGTGCGGTGCCGGCACTCGCCACCTTGGCGCCGGGCGTGGCGGCATTTTCCTTCATGGGCACTGGCAGTTTTGAAATCGGTGGCGTCAACGCCATCATTTCACGCAGCGGCTATACGGGTGAGGATGGCGTTGAAATCTCGGTCCCCGCCGATCAGGCGGAGGCCTTTGCGCGCCGCTTGCTCGCACTGCCCGGCGTCATGCCGGCGGGGCTTGGGGCGCGCGATTCGCTCCGGCTGGAAGCGGGGCTTTGCCTTTACGGCAGCGATATTGATGAAACCACCAGCGCCGTTGAAGCGGGCCTCGTGTGGAGCATCGGCAAGCGTCGGCGCATGGAATGGAATTTCCCGGGCGCTGAGCGCGTGCGCGACGAACTGGCCAATGGGCCGAAGCGGCTGCGCGTTGGCATTCGCCCGGAAGGTCGCCAACCGGCGCGCGGCCATACGCCGATTGCAGGCGCGGATGGCGCGGTGATTGGTGAAGTGACCTCGGGCGGGTTTGGCCCTTCCGTGGGTGCGCCGATCGCCATGGGCTATGTCGCGCGCCCCTTTGCCGAAGACGGCACTACCCTTGATTTGATGGTGCGCGGCAAGGCGGTTCCCGCCCGTGTCGCGCCCATGCCCTTTGCCCCCCATCGCTACGCTCGTTGAAAGGATAACTGATCATGGCTGACATGCGTTTTTCCAAAGATCATGAATGGGTCCGCAGCGATGGCGATGGCGCGACCATTGGCATTACCGATCACGCACAGAATGCGCTGGGTGATGTGGTGTTTGTGGATTTGCCGGAAGTGGGCCGCTTGGTCGCCGCTGGTGAGGCTTGCGCCGTGGTCGAAAGCGTGAAGGCAGCTTCCGATGTCTATGCGCCAATTGCGGGCAAGATCATTGAGGTGAATGCGGCGCTGTCGGATGATCCGGGCCTGGTCAATCGCGAGCCAACGCAAGGCGGTTGGTTCTTCCGCATTGAACCCGCCGATGCCGGCGAAATTGCCGCGCTGATGGATGAAGGCGCCTATCATTCCTTCGTGGATAGCCTGGCATGAGCGCCGCTGAATTGACTGCGCTGGAAGCGCATTACGCTTTTGACCGGCGCCATATCGGGCCATCGGAAGCTGAAATCGCGGAGATGTTGAAGGTGGTTGGTGCGCGCAGCCTTGAGGAGCTCGCCGCGCGCACCGTGCCGGCCGCGATCCTGGAAGCCGATCTTTCCGCTCTGCCGCCCGCCGTGAGCGAGGCTGAGGCGATTGCCGAATTGCGCGCGCTGGCCGATCAGAACCGCGCCGATATCAAATCCCTGATCGGGCTTGGCTATAACGGCACGCTGACGCCGCCCGTCATCCTGCGCAATATTCTGGAAAATCCCGGCTGGTACACGGCCTATACGCCCTATCAGGCGGAAATCGCGCAAGGCCGGCTGGAAGCCCTGGTGAATTTCCAGACCATGGTGACGGATTTGACCGGGCTGCCGGTGGCCAATGCGTCCCTGCTGGATGAGGCAACGGCGGTGGCGGAAGCCATGGCGCTGGCCCATGCCGCAACGCGGGCCAGGAGCAATACGATTGTGCTCGCCGCTGATCTGCACCCGCAAACCCGCGCCGTGGTGGAAACCCGCGCGGCACCGCTTGGCTATCGCGTGGTGGTGGCGGAAGTGGCCGGCATTGCGGCGGCTTGTGCGGCGGAAAAACCCTTCGCGCTGGTGCTGCAATATCCCGGCACTACGGGCGAAGTGCGTGACCTGACCGCCGAGATCGCCGCCGTGCATGCGGCAGGCGGGCTTGCGATTGTCGCGGCTGATCCGCTTTCGCTGACGTTGTTGAAGCCACCGGGCGAAATGGGCGCAGATGTCGTGGTGGGCAGCGCGCAGCGTTTTGGCGTGCCGATGGGTTATGGCGGGCCGCATGCGGCCTTTATGGCCGTGACCGATGCGCATAAGCGCCTGATGCCGGGGCGCCTTGTTGGTGTTTCCGTGGATGCCGCTGGCGCGCCCGCGATGCGCTTGGCGCTGCAAACCCGCGAACAGCATATCCGCCGTGAAAAGGCGACTTCCAATATCTGCACCGCGCAGGTGCTGCTGGCTGTGATGGCGGGCATGTATGCGGTGTGGCATGGGCCGGAGGGGCTGACGCGCATCGCGAAACGCGTGCGCTTGCTGGCGCGGCTGGCGGGTGATGCCGCCACACGGCTTGGCTTTATGTTACGCCATCAAGGGTTCTTCGACACCATCACGCTGGAAGCCGGTGCGCGCGCGGATGCGGTGATGGCGGCGGCGCTCAAGCATGGCTTCAATCTGCGTCGCGTTGATGCTGGTGCTGTGGCGATTGCCATGGATGAAACCATTTCGCGTGATGATCTGGCGCGCTTGGTTGGCGCCTTGGCGGAGGCGGCGGGCAAGCCCGCGCCTTCGCTTGATGCGCTGACACTAGCCGGCGATTTGCCGGAAGACCTGCGTCGTACCTCATCCTTCCTGACCGCTTCTGTCTTCAATAGCCATCATTCCGAACACGGCATGCTGCGCTATATGAAATCGCTGGAAGACAAGGATGTCGCGCTCAATCGCAGCATGATCCCGCTGGGGTCCTGCACCATGAAGTTGAACGCAACGGCCGAGATGATTCCGGTGACCTTCCCCGGTTTCGGCAATATCCATCCCTTCGCGCCGGTGGATCAGGCGGGCGGCTACATCACCATGATCCGCCGGCTGGAAGCCTGGCTGGCGCGCATCACTGGTTTTGCCGCCGTGTCCTTGCAGCCCAATGCCGGCAGCCAGGGTGAATATGCCGGCTTGCTCGCCATTCGCGCCTGGCATCTTTCGCGCGGCGATACGGCGCGCACCATTTGCCTGATCCCATCAAGCGCGCATGGCACCAACCCGGCCTC
>JADCFR010000124.1 GCA_020249415.1 Roseomonas sp.
CGCCATATGGGGTACCTTTGAAGGCAGCGCGATACTCTCCCCTGTGTCGGCGCGGCGTAGTGTAAGGCGCGCGGTGGTACCATCTCGCCCGCCAAATAATCCCCATGGTTTGAAATGATGCCCTTCACCCTCAACGCTGGCGCCGCCATCACTCAAAAGGCGAAATTCACGTACACTGCCAAGCCCGCCCCGCCATTGACCCGCACCAGCGGTATCTTCGCGCAATTCATAGCGTTCCACGCGCAAGGGCAAATGGCTTTCGATATCCTCGATCGGGTTGTTGCGCGTATTGGCATAAAGCGTATCCACCGCATCCATGCCATCCGCACCTGGCCGGCCACCATAGCTGCCTTCAAAAATCTCCATATGCACCCAATGCGCATTACCCCTGATGCCGGAAAACGCGATGACCTTGAGATTGCCGATCCCGGCACAAACCTGATCAGGCACTGCCTGCGCCAAGGCGCGCATCACCGTATCGGCCACCTGATTGCCTGGGCAGAATCGCGCAATGGTCGGCGCGGGGAATTCGGGATTGGCGAGGCAACCCTTGGGCGCGATGATCTCTATCGGCCGCGTCAGGCCTTCATTCACCGGAATATGGCCATGCACCGCAGTATCCAGCAATACTGATCGAATGGTAAGCCAGATCGCCACATCCACCGTGCCGGTGAAAGGCATATTGATGGGACGATCCTTGACCTGCGGCGCGGTGCCCGTCAGGTCAACGATCAAACGATCATCCTGTTTTGTCACTGTCGCCACAATCGGCAGATCGCGCTTGGCCGGATCAGGGCTATCGGCAAAACCATCAATGAAGGTCTCCGCGCGCCAGGAACCTTCCGGCAGGCGCTGAATGGCTTGGCGCATCAACCGTTCCGCATGATCCATCAATGATTGGCAGGCAGCGCGGAAGGTGGGAAGTCCATATTGCGCAATCAGTGCTTGCATACGTTCCGCACCAATGCGGCTTGCGGCCACCTGCGCCTCCATATCGCCCACCACAAGGTCAGAGGCGCGGATATTATCACGCAGGATTTGCCAGACAGCATCATTGCGCAGACCACGATCATAGACCTTGATGGCCTTGAATTGCAGACCTTCCGCATAGGCATCAATCGCGTCCACAATGCCGCAAGACCCGGGCGTCAGCGCACCAATATCCAAATGATGCGCGGTGGTGCCGGAAAATCCGACCAATTCCCCCCCATGGAATACCGGCACAATGAAGGCAACATCCGGCCCGTGAGAGGCGCCGCCATAGGGATCATTATGCATGATCACATCGCCCGGTCGCACCATATCGCCGCGTGCCTGCAAGGTCTTCAGGATATGCTTCACATAGCCTGGAATCGGGCCGGATTGCAGCGGCGTGGATTGCGCGGATTCCGCCAAGCCCCTGCCATGTTCATCCACCAGCGCCGCCCCGAAATCCTCACTTTCACGAATGATGGAAGAATAGGACATGCGCATCAGCTTATAGCCGATTTCTACAGCGATGTTTTCAAGCGCACCCTGAATGACGCTGGCGGTGACGGGGTCTACCTGCTGGTTCATGGCATTTCCTCAAACCGCAATGATCAGATTGCCGCCGCTATCGGCGGTGATGGTGCAGCCGGGCGGCACAACCGAGGTGCTATCTGTCTGCAAGACAATGACAGGTCCGGGAATGGGCGTATCTGTGGGCAGAAGGTCACGGCGCAAGAAGGGTGTGTCCGCCGCGATGGGCTTGCCATCCGCCCCTTTGAAAACAACCGGGCTTCGGTGCACCAGGGCGGCTTCAATGCTGCCACCCTTCTGGGGCGCTGGCGGCTTGCCCAGCTTGGGCCTCGGCCCAAAGCCCGTGACGCGCAGATTGACGATTTCAATAACGCTATCGGTGAAAGCATGGCCGTATTCCGCGCGATGTTGCTGATGAAAGCGCGTGAGCGCTTCGGCCAGGGCGGCTTCATCCACCGCACCGACATTGAAGGCAACGCGTAGTTCGTAGCCTTGGCCGACATAGCGCAAATCGCCAGCGCGTTCATAAAGCGCCGCAGCCGGATCAAGACCATCAGCCGCAAATTGTGCAGCGATCTCGGCTTCCATTTCGGTGAAAGCTTCGGTCATGCGCGGCAGATCCGGCGCATTCGAAAGCTGAAAGCAGGTACGTACCACATCATATTTCAGATCAGTGGTGAGCAACCCCATGGCTGAGGTGATGCCAGGCGCCGGGGGAATAATGACCTCCTTGATACCAAGGATTTGCGCGACTTCCACCGCATGCAACGGCCCGGCGCCGCCAAAGGCCACCAAGGCATAGCCCCTGGGGTCAATGCCCTTCTGCACCGTGCGGCTGCGAATGGCATTGGCCATATTGGCGTTGATGATCGTCAGAATACCAAGCGCGGTCTGGTCTATCGGCAAGGCTGTTTCGGCCGCGAAGCGTTCAATCACGGCCTTGGCGGCCACGACATCAAGCGCCATGGCGCCGCCAAGGAAGTTCTTGGGGTCAAGCCGTCCCAAAACGATATTCGCATCCGTCACGGTCGGCAGCGTGCCACCGCGCCCATAGCCGGCAGGGCCAGGCATGGCGCCCGCGGATTGTGGACCCACGCGGAACGCCCCGCCGGCATCAAGCCGCGCAATGGAACCGCCGCCAGCGCCGATGGTGTGGATATCAATCATCGGCGTCAGCAGCGGAAATCCCGCAATCCAGGTATCGCGTGCTGTTGCCTCAGCGAAGCGCCCGGCAGTCACAATGCCGATATCGGCAGAGGTGCCGCCAATATCGAAGGTGATCAGATTATCGCGCCCCGAAAGCGCACCTGCCCAAATTCCGCCCAAGACCCCAGCGGCGGGGCCAGAGAGCATGGTGATAACCGGTCGATCCGCCACCATTTTCGCCGTCGCGACACCACCATTTGATCCCATGATGTGCAAATCAGCCTGCAACCCACCTGCGCGCATGCGCCCTTCCAGGCGGGCGACATAATCCCTGACGGCGGGACCAACAAAGGCATTCATCGCGGTGGTGGTGAAGCGTTCGAATTCACGGAATTGCGGCGCTACATCAGATGAAATGGTGACGAATGCTTCGGGAAATTCTTCCAGCACAATATCGCGTGCGCGGCGTTCATGATCAGGGTTCAGGTAGGAAAATAGGAAGCAGATCGCGATAGAGGCTATGCCAATAGCCTTGAAATGCCGGGCTGCGTCACGGACCTCATTTTCCGCAAGCGGCAACAGCACATCACCCCGTGGCGGGACTAGCCTTTCGCTCACCACCAGGCGGTGGCGGCGTTTGACAAGCGGGGTTGCCTGCCAGGGGATGCGCTGCTGGATGGAATAATGTTCCGGGCGCTGATGTCGGCCGATATGCACCACATCACGATAGCCGCGCGTGGTGATCATGCCGCATTCGGCGCCACGATATTCCAGCGCGGCATTGGTAGCGATGGTAGTGCCATGCAGCACATGTCCAATCGCCGCCGGCGCCACGCCTGCCTTGCCGCAGAGGCCAAGGATACCCGCCACAACCCCAATCGAAGGATCGGCAGGCGTCGTCGAGACCTTGTGGATGGTGACGCTACCGGTTGCGGTATCCGTCAGGACAAGGTCGGTGAAGGTGCCACCGACATCAACACCAACCAGCATTACTTACCCTTTTTGCTCTTGGCCGCAGACTTGCGTGGGAAGCGCTTGCGGAAATCCGCCGCCATTTCCTCAAGCGTTACAAAGCGCACGCCAGGATGCTTGAGCATATGGCCGATCAGGCGTTCCAGCATCAGCAGCACTTGTGGTCTGCCGGATACATCCGGATGAATCGTCATCGGCACTACCGCGTAATCATACTCGCGATAGATAAAATCGAAATGATCGCGCCAGATCTGTTCAAGCTGATGTGGTGAGACATAGCCATGACTATTCGGAAATTTCTTCACGAACATCATGGGCGGCAGGTCATCCAAATACCAGGAGGCAGGGATTTCAACCAGATCCGTCTCACGCCCGCGGGTGAAGGGCTTCATCCAGGTATCAGCGGGCTTGCTGTAATCAATCGGCGTCCAGGCATCACCAGTGCGCACATAATAGGGCTGGGCATCATGATGCATGAGTGAATGATCATAAGCGATCCCGCGCTCCACCAGAATTTCGATGGAGGTGGCAGAAACCTCCCACCAGGGCGCGACATAACCCACGGGGCGGCGGCCCCAATACTTCTCGATCAGGCCGATGCATTTGTCGAAAATTGCCTCTTCCTGCGTACGCGAAAGGGCGAGCGGGTTTTCATGGCTATAACCATGCAGGCCAATCTCATGGCCGGCCTTGGCCACCATTTCCGTCTCCTTCGGGAAGGTTTCGATGGTGTGGCCTGGAATGAACCAGGATTGCTTCATGTCGAAGCGGTCGAACAACTTCAAAAGGCGCGGCATGCCAACCTCAGCCGCGAAGACACCGCGGCTGATATCGCCTGGGCTGTCCTCGCCCATATAGCTGCCGAGCCAGCCGGCAACGGCATCACAATGCACGCTGAAGGCGCAGAGAATTTCTTTTGCCATTTTTTTCTCCCGGTCTTTGGTTTCGGATAAGAAAGGTCCGGCACTTTGGATGGTGCCTTGCTGCATATAACATGACACCCCTAGGAGCCTGTCTGAGAATTCGCTAGTTTTTTGGTGTTATTTCTGATTCATTTGTTTTCATGAGCAAGACCTTCCGAGCGTGGGATGTGGACCAGGGTTGGCTCCTTCCTGC
>JADCFR010000125.1 GCA_020249415.1 Roseomonas sp.
CGCATTACAGGCTATTCGGAAGACGAGGTGATCGGGCATAATTGCCGTTTCCTGCAAGGCCCGGGCACCAATCCGCGCCATATCAAGGCGATTCGAGAGGCGATTGAAAAGGGCAAGGCGATTGACGTGGAAATTGTCAATCACCGCAAGGATGGTTCGCGTTTCATCAATGAACTGCATCTGTCGCCGATTTTCGGTGATGGTGGCGAGTTACGCTATATCTTCGGCATTCAGCATGATGTCTCGGCACGCGAACAATTCGCCCGCGATGCTGAGCGCGCCCGCCGCGCGGCAGAACGCGCCAATGCCGAGAAAAGTGATTTCCTTGCCTTCATGAGCCATGAAATCCGCACGCACATGAATGGCGTGATGGGCACCATTTCCTTGCTGCTGGACACCACCTTGGACGCCGAACAGCATGCCTATGCGGAGACCGCGCGGCGCTGCGGTGAATTGCTGCTCGCGACCGTCAATGAAATGCTCGATCTGTCGCGCATTGAAGCGGGGCATTTGGCGATTGAGGAAGAGACCTTCGATCTGGCCGCGCCGGTTGCCGAAGTGCTTGATCTTCTCGCCCCCGCCGTCGCGGAGAAGGGTATTCGCCTTTCGGCCAGCATTGATCCGCTTTTGCCCGCGCGGGTGATTGGTGACGCGCGGCGCCTGCGCCAGGTGCTGCTGAACCTTGCCGATAATGCTGTGAAATTCACCGCCGTTGGTGGCGTTGGCATTCGCGTGGAACGCGCGGAGGCGCCGGGCCAGGTGCGCTTTGCGGTGGCTGATACCGGCATTGGCATGCCGCCCGAAGTGCAGGCGCGGCTATTCGGGCGTTTCGCCCAGGGCGGGCCTGAGACCGCGCGGCGCTATGGTGGTTCTGGCCTTGGCCTGATGATCTGCAAGCGGCTGGTGGGGCTGATGGGCGGGCGGATTGTGCTCGCCTCCACGCCGGGCAAGGGCTCCACCTTCTCCTTTGAAATTCCGCTGCGCCCCATTGCGGAATCGGGCCGCCCGCCGAGCACGCTATTGCCCAAACCAGCCCTGGCAAAACCCTTGCCAGGCGCGCGCGGTCGCATCCTGATTGCGGAAGATGGCGAAGCCAATCAGCTTGTTGCTGCCGCCATTCTGCGCAAGGCCGGCTATGCGGTGGATTTGGCGCGGGATGGCGAAGAAGCACTCGGTGCCGCGCGCACCGCCGCTTATGATCTGGTGCTGATGGATGTGCGCATGCCGCGTATGGATGGCTTTGCCGCAACAGCGGCGATTCGCGCCCTGGAAGGTGCCGCAGGGCGCGTGCCGATCATTGCCATGACCGCCGCCGCCATGCCTGACGAAGTGGCGCGCTGCCTTGCCGCCGGCATGGATGCGCATGTCGCCAAGCCCATGGATTTGACCGCGCTGCTTTCCGCTGTGTCGGACATGCTGGAAAGCCGCCCGCGCCGGCCGCGGGTTGCCAGTGATGAACCTGATCCTGCCGGCCCGACCCTGATTGACCACACCACCTTGCAGGAATTGCGCGCCGCTGTCGGCCCCGGGCGGCTGCCGCGCCTAATTGGTGTATTTGCCGAGGAAACCCGCGCGCGGGTGGCGCGGCTGACCGCGACCGATGATGTTGGCGTGATCGAGGAAGAAGCCCATGGGCTGAAATCCGCCGCCGGCACTTTTGGCGCGGCGGCCTTGCGTTCCATCGCGTCATCGCTTGAGGAAGCCTGCGTGGCGCGCGACCTGCCGAAAATTGAGGAGCTGCGCGATGGCTTGCCCAATCTGGTGGAAAAGAGCCTGGCGGCCTTTCCGGTGGCACCCGGAGGCGCGGTCAATGCCGGCAGGCGTGATTGAGTTGGAGGCCGTGTGGACTCTAGTGGTCCGGTCGTCGCTGTCGGTTCCCGACAGCGGCGTGAATCGGCCCACCAAATATACGGCTAGTGGTGCGCGGGGACTTTTTGGGCTGGGAATAGGTCAGCATGAATCGTACCACTAGCAGGCTGCTGAAATTCATAACCTGCAGTTGTCGCGTATTTGCGCCGCCCATCTTGCTCGTTTAGGCCGCTTGGCGTTCATGGGCCATGGGGCTTTTGCTTCCCCATGCTGAATGTCGGCGGCGTTGCGCGAATACGCGACAGGTCCATTCATCCAAGAGGCACAGATTTCCCGAAATAGCTCCGTCTAAAATCGCATGCGAAATCCGACAACCAGCGAATTGGCGCCTTCATAAACGCCGTTAAAGGTGCCGAAAATCCCGCTCCGATGCATGTAACGGATCGCGATTTCACGGTCCGGCCGGCTGGGCAGGGCGAAGGTAAGCTCCGGCGAGAAGAAATTCAGGAAATGCGATTGGTTCGGCTCGGGCCGAGCATCCGTGCCGCGCTCCACCTGCGGCAGCCGTGTGACGTAATTCGGCCCCATGGAAAGCCCGAACGTCGTGTAGACGTAATTGGTCCAAGGGAAGCCATCGTAGCGGAGATAGGCAGCAGCCCAGAATTCTCCCCCTTCAGTATCGCCAAAGCGATAGGCGCCACCCAGTTCCGCATCCAGCATGAAGAAGCGCCAGAAGCGCGCCAGACGATAGCTGGCTGCACCACCAAGCAGGGTGTCATCCCCCCAGGACCCAGTCCAGGGCGCTACGATGATATCGCGCAGCTTGCCATCAGCCACTGAAGACCCGACGAAGATCATGCCGGCCCAGGGCCGCGCATCAGCCAATTCCCTTGCCCGATCAGCCACAGAAACGCCATTGGTCGCCGAGGATTGCGCCAGCGCGGCGGGTGCAAGGCTGAAAAGTGCCAAAGCCATCAGGGCATGACGAAAGGCTCGATACAGGGGGGGCATCAACCGCTCAATGAAAAATGACGGTACCGTATGTAGCCGAAGGCACGCAGATGGCAAGCGCACCAAAAACGCGTTATGTTACAATAAATTGCGCGGCCTTGTCGCGACCGGATCACCGCGCCACATGAACGCCATGGTCATTCTTCGTCCATCTTTCCCCCGCAAGATCTTCGGCTGGGCCATGTTGGTGCTTGGCGTGCTTGGCTTGGTGCTGCCCTTCTTGCAGGGCTTCCTGTTCCTTGCCTTCGGTGTATTCGTGCTGCGCGATCAGCATATTTGGGCCGCGCGCCGCTGGGCCTGGGTGGCGGGGCGCTGGCCTGAGATGGTGGGCAAGCTGGAAGCCATGGAAACCGGCATGGCGGCGCGGATGCGCCATTTTGCCAATCGGTTACGGCTGCGGGGTTAATCGGCACTCTGGCCACCTGCGCGGGGTCGGCGTAAGGGCCTTTCATGCATCGTCTTTGGCTCATCTCCGGCGCCCTGGCCGGGCTGATTGCGGTTGGGCTTTCCGCCTGGGCAGCGCATGGGCTGCCCGCGCGACTGGAACCCGCGCGCATGGCCGCTGTGCAAAACGCACTCACCATGCAGGGCTGGCACGCGCTGGCCTTGCTGATTGCCGGGCTGATGGCAGAACGCGGGCGGCGCATCGCCAACTTCGCCGCCGCTGCCTTTCTGGGCGGCATGATCCTATTCTGCGGCGCGGTCTGGCTCAGCGCGCTGAACGGCCAATCGCTCGGCCCCATCGCGCCTTCAGGCGGGATGCTGCTGATGCTGGGCTGGGCCTTGCTGGCGCTCGCGGCAGCAAAGCGGTGATCCGCGCTGCCTATCTTGCCGCCGAGGGGTTTGAGGCGGAATTGGCCGAAGAACTCCGCCTATCCGGCCGGCGCTTGGCCGCCTGGCATGGTCGCCTGGCGCTTTCGCCTGATCCCCCTGCCCCGGCGATCTGGGCCTTGGATATCTGGACCGACCCGCAGGAACTGCCGGCCCCTTCGGTGAAGGCCGCCGCCGATGCCTTGCGCGCCATGCAGCGCAATTGGTCCCATCTGCCGCTGTTGCATCATCGCCGCAGCACGCTGATTGCTGAACGCCTGCCGCCCGTGAAGGCGCGCCCTTTGGTCTTTCCGGAACCGGCGCCAACCGCCCCCTTGGGCGCCTGGACGCTGCTGGCGCCGGATCGGCTGCTGGCCAGCCCCAGCAAGACCAGCCCCTTCGTGAATGGCGAACCGCGCTTCGTGGAAGACAAAGCCGGCCCGCCATCCCGCGCCTATCTCAAATTATGGGAGGGCCTGACCCGGCTTGGCCGCCATCCTGGCCCCGGAGACCGTTGCCTCGATCTCGGCGCCTCCCCCGGTGGCTGGACCTGGGTGATTGCCCGCCTGGGTGCCGAGGTGACAGCGGTGGATAAGGCGCCGCTCGACCCGGCCATTGCTGCCCTCCCCGGCGTTAATTACCGACCGGAGAGCGCTTTTGCCCTGGACCCCCGGCAAGAATCACCGGTCACCTGGCTGTTCAGCGATGTGATCTGTTACCCGGCGCGGCTTTTGGGCCTGGTGCGGCGCTGGATTGAGGCCGAAAAGGCTGACAATGTTTTTTGCACCATCAAATTTCAGGGCGAAACCGACCACGCCATCATCGCAGAATTCCAGCAAATTCAGGGCTCTATTCTATTTCACTCAAGCCAGAACAAGCATGAAGTGACCTTCGCGCGCCTCGCCCCCTGAATTTTTGGCGCCCCTGCGCCAAAGCTGGCACGGCGTCTGCAATAGCTCTGGTGTACCAAAACGGTGCCGCCGGCCAAAGCGCCGGCGCCAACCAAAACGGGGTTGCGACGATGCTGCTGGTTCCGGAAAAGTCTCTGACAGCTCCTCAGGAGATCCGGGCCCGCCGCATGCAGAGCACGCAAGACGCGGCTCGGCTTGACGTCGCAGGGGGGCGAAAAGAATTCGCGCCCATGCTGCAAGAATTGCGGCAAAGCCCGGCAAGAACTGCCGGTCCGGGGACACCCACGGGCAACACGCTCGCTGCCATGCTCCAGCGGATCGATACGGACCAAGATGGTCGCATCTCTCCGCTGGAGCTTAGGGCTTCCGCGAAACGCGCCTATCAGCCACCCGAAGGCGCCAAGCCTAAGGTGTAAATCTTCTGTTGCCGCCGGCCTAACCCTATAAGGGGGCATGTCGCAAGTTCAGACGGCCCAATTCGGCGCAACTGCCATCATCATGCGCGTGCTGCGGGCTTCCGCTTCCGACCGCATTGCCCTGACCAGCGCAGGCTGCGCCTTCTACGCCATGCTGGCGCTATTTCCCGGCATTTTCTTGCTGATTTCGCTCTATGGCATGGTCTTCGACGCGGCGGCGGTGGAACCGCAGCTTGAAGTGCTGCGCGAATTGGTCCCCGAAGACACATTCGAGATGATCGCAACCCGCGTGCATGATTTGGTTGAAGCGCCCCGCCCGCGCCTTGAATGGAGCGCGATCCTGAGCGCCGCCATCGCGATCTGGAGTGCCTCGGCCGGCACGCGCGCGACCATCGGCGCGTTGAATATGGCGCATGATGTGGAAGAAACGCGGCCCTTCTTGCGCTACCATGCGCTGGCGATTGGGCTGACTTTGGCGGCAACCATTGCCGCGGTGATCGCCATTGCGGCGCTGGTCGCCCTGCCCGGCATTCTGGCGCTATTTGGCCTGCCGGCGCTGCGGGCGCTTTCCTTGCGTGGGCTTTCGCTGCTGACGCTGTTGCTGCTGGTCGGGCTTTCGCTGCTGGCGGTGTATCGGCTGGGGCCGGCATCACGCCGCCTGCCGATCCGGCGCATCCTGCCCGGTGTTGTCATGGCGACGCTGCTTTGGGCTTTGGGGTCGGCGGCCTTCAGCCTTTATGTCTCTGACTTCGCGACTTATGACGCCATGTATGGTCCGCTTGGCGCCACGGTTGGCCTGCTGATGTGGTTCTATGTCAGCGTTTATGTCGTGCTGCTGGGCGCTGAATTGAATGTGGCGCTGGCAAGCCGCGCGGGCGTCTGGTGACAGCAGCGCAGCGCCGGGCCAGAGTCGCGCCGGAGGCCCCGCATGACCCAAACCACCATCAGCGCAATTACCGTTCACTGCGTGGATGCGCCGATTGACCCGCCGCTGCGCAATAGCCTGAATGTCATTCCCCGCGCGCCCTTGGTGATTGCGGATGTCACGACCAGCGATGGCGCCACCGGCACGGCCTATGTCTTTCCCTATACGCGCGCGGCGCTGGGACCAACGGCATCCCTGGCGCGGTCGATTGGCGAGGGGCTGATTGGGCGGCCCTTGGCGCCGACGTCACTCTGGCGCGAATTGCATGACGGGTTTCGTATCCTGGGCAGCGAAGGCCTGGTGCAGATTGCGCTCTCGCTCCTGGATATGGCGCTGTGGGATGCGCTTTCGCGTCGCGCTGGCCTGCCGCTTTACGCCATGCTGGGCGCCGAGGCGCGGCCCATGCCCATTTATGCCTCGCTCCGCGGTTGGGGGCCGGCGATGCTCTCGGAAGAAGCCGGCCAGGCCGTGGCGCGGCTTGGCGCGCGGGCGGTGAAATTCAAGCTTGGCCATGCGCGGCTGGAAGATGATCTGGCGACAGTGCGCGCGGTGCGCGGCGTGGTCGGCGATGATGTCGCGATCCTCGTGGATTACAATCAGGCGCTGACTCTGCCGGAAGCCGAGCGCCGTGGCCGAGCGTTGCAGGCGCTTGATGTGCGCTGGCTGGAAGAACCGCTGCCGGTCCAGGATGATGCGGGCATGGCGGCACTTGCCGCGCGGCTTGATGTCCCGATCCAAGGAGGGGAGAATTGGTGGGGTCCAGCCGGCATGCAGCGCACCTTGGCGGCTGGCGCCTGCGATTTCTGC
>JADCFR010000126.1 GCA_020249415.1 Roseomonas sp.
ATCCAGCTCCTCAGGCTTGCTGTCCACCTGCATGCGAAGCCGCGATGATGCCTCATCCACCAAGTCAATCGCCTTGTCGGGCAGGAAGCGATCCGTGATGTAGCGGTTGGAAAGGGTGGCAGCGGCCACCAGCGCGCCATCGGCGATGCGCACGCCGTGATGGAGCTCATATTTTTCCTTGATGCCGCGGAGGATGGAAATGGTGTCTTCCACGCTCGGCTCACCCACAAAAACGGGCTGGAAGCGCCGCGCGAGCGCGGCATCTTTCTCCACATGCTTGCGATATTCATCCAGCGTGGTGGCGCCGATGCAGTGCAATTCGCCGCGCGCCAAAGCAGGCTTCAGCAGGTTTGAGGCATCCATAGCCCCATCCGCCTTGCCCGCGCCGACCAGCGTGTGCATTTCATCAATGAACAGAATGATCTCGCCCTCGGCCTGCGTGGTTTCTGCCAACACGGCCTTCAGGCGTTCTTCAAACTCACCGCGATATTTGGCTCCGGCCACCATGGCGCCAAGATCAAGCGCCATGACGCGCTTCGTTTTCAGCGCCTCCGGCACATCGCCATTGACGATGCGCAGCGCCAAGCCTTCCACAATCGCGGTCTTGCCGACACCTGGTTCGCCGATCAGCACCGGGTTGTTCTTGGTGCGGCGCGCCAGCACCTGAATGGCGCGGCGAATTTCCTCATCACGGCCAATCACCGGGTCAAGCTTGCCCTGGCGTGCCACTTCCGTAATGTCGCGCGCGTATTTCTTCAAAGCATCGAAGCTGTCTTCGGCGTTTTGGCTATTCACCGTGCGGCCCTTGCGGATTTGCGCAATGGCCTTTTCCAGCTTGTCGGGCTCGGCGCCCGCCACGCGCAGCGCGCGCCCGGCATCGCCCTCACTGCCGGCGAGTGCCACCAGCACACGGTCCTGCGCCACAAAGGCATCGCCGGCGCGATTCGCCTGTTCCTGGGCATTGCCAAGGATGCGCACGATATCGGCGGTGAAGCTTGGTTGTGCGGAAGCGCCGCCACCGGTCACTTTCGGCAGGCGGGTCATGAAGTTTTCCACCGCGTTCTTGGCGCGAATCGGATCCCCCCCGGCAGCGCGGATCAGGCCGCTGGCCGCCCCTTCCGCATCATCCAGCAGCGCCTTCAACAGATGCACGGGCGTCACCTGCTGGTGGAATTCGCGGATCGCGATGGTTTGCGCCGCTTGCAGAAAACCGCGGGCGCGGTCGGTAAACTTTTCGATATCCATGTGGTCCCTCTCCTGAGCGGACGATGCCCCTCGCCCCCGAATGGGCAACGAATGACACCAGAATGCTTGATATGTGGTATCTGTCCTTGATCTGCTTCAAGGGGGTGCCCGATGCGTATCGAAAAGATCTACCGCTACCCGGTGAAGGGCCTGTCTGCCGAGGCTTTGGAGGCCGTGGCGCTGACGCCAGGCGAGATGCTGGCGCATGATCGGCGCTTCGCGCTCGCCCAAGGCGATGCGCCCTTTGATGTGGCGGCACCGCGGTGGCTTTCCAAGCGCAATTTCGGCTGCCTGATGGCCAATGAACGCTTGGCGCTACTGCATACGGCCTTTGACCCGCATGACGGCAGCCTCGCCATCCGCGCCCCCGGCGCCGCGCCCTTTCTGGGCGATACGCGGACCGAGGCAGGCAAGGCCGCCATTGCGCGCTACCTGACGGATTTCCTGGGTCCCGAAGCACGCGGCGAACCCCGCTTCATCGAAGCCCCCGGCCATCGTTTTTCCGATGTGGCGATGAAGGTGGTTTCCATCATTGGCCTTTCCAGCCTGCATGCGCTGGAAGCCGAGGCCGGGATGGTGCTGGACCCGCTGCGTTTTCGCGCGAATTTCTATTTCTCGGGCGGCAGGCCCTGGGCGGAGTTTGATTGGATCGGCAAGGAAATCCAGATCGGCCAGGTGCGGTTGAAGGTGGTGAAGCGCATCGTGCGCTGTGCGGCGACCGAGGTGAACCCGGAAACCGCCGTGCGCGATGCCAACCCGCCGCGCGATCTGCGCCGGCATTTCGGCCATGCGGATTTAGGGGTCTATGCCGAGGTGCTGGAAGCCGGGCAGATCGCGCTTGGCGATGCCCTGGAACCGCTGATGCTGGATTTGTGAGAATGCCTTTTTCTGCCCTGTGGCGAGCCGGGTTCCGGGAATGGCCGCGCCCAAGACCATAGCCTGCGCTCGGCCAGGTTCGGCGGGCGAGCCTAGCCCCGGGAAGGATGCCATGCGCTACGTCACCCTCATTACGCTGCTGGGGGTCGCCATCGGCACTGCTGCGGCGCAGGCGCTGCCCTACAATATCCCCGGCACCGGGCAGGATCGCTGCTTCGGCGCAGCCGGGCAGATCGCCTGCCCTGAGCCAGGCGCGCCCTTTGCCGGCGCGGATGGCGCCCCGCCGCTGCGCCCAATGGCCTATCGCGCGCATGGCGATGGCACTGTTACCGATCTCGTCACCGGCCTGACTTGGGCCGAGGCACCCAGCGCACCCATCACCTTTGAGGAGGCAGCGCGGCTCGCCGCCGGAAGCCGCCTTGGTGGTCATGGCGATTGGCGTGTGCCAACCATCCGAGAGCTTTACTCGCTCA
>JADCFR010000127.1 GCA_020249415.1 Roseomonas sp.
AGGCCACTTCATAAAGATGGTCCTGCGCGCCTGCCGTATGGCGTGCGACAAAGGGGCTGCAGCCTTCCATGCGCATGGCGCGCGCCCAGATGGCGCGGCTATTCACCTCACACAAAAAGGGGATGCCGCTGATGGGCCGATTGCGCGCCTGCAATTCAAAACCGGGCGTGTCAAAAATGTGGCGATTATGCGCGACATAGGCGCCGGGGGCGGCCGAGAAGCGAACGCCGAAGCGATCCTTCGTCGTGTGCAGGCTGGAAGCGATGGCGAAATGCCCGCCATAATAGCGCACAGAGGTATTCCAGGCGCCGGCGCTTGCGGTGTGTACGTCAAGCCCGATGCGATTATTGACGATCCGGCCAAGCGTCAGCGTTGTATCCTCAAAGCCGCGTTCTTCGCCAAGTGTGCGGATGCCGATGGTGAAGCCCTCTATTTGGCGGATTTCCACCTGGCATGAATCGAAATTCCGCAGCACGAGGCCGATATCGGCCTCACTCTCCCAATCTGAAGTGCTGGCGCGGATGATGCGAATGCCGATATAGAGCTTGGTCGCATTGCGCGTTGTGCCGCCATCGCCAATGGTCAACGCTGTCTGGCCCGATGGCCCAGCATAAAGCAGGCTGCCGCGCATAATGAGGCCCGCAGCACCACCGCCAAGCAGCAAGGGCTGGCCGGTGCGATAGCTGCCCTCACCAATTTCCATAAAGCGGCCAGAGACGACGGCGGCATTCATCGCGGCTTGCAGGGCAGGACCATCATCGGCGATGCCATTGCCAAGCGCCCCAAAATCCCGCGCGGAAAGCCGCTCATTCAGCTTGTCTTCTACGGAACGCGGAATGGCACCCGGATAGGGCAGGGTTATTTCTGGCCCATCGCGATCAAAAATTGCGATATCACCGAGTGAATCGAAACCAAGCAACCGATTGCCGCGCGCGGCGCGCAAGGGCAGCAACATATTGCCATCATCGGCGGGATCGGTGCGGATGGCTTGGCTCAGGTCGCTTGCCACCTGCTGCAGCGCGGCCATTTGAAAATCAAGCTCGTCATTGAGCGCACTTGCGCGCAAGATGCTGTTTTCCTGAAAATCCGTCATGCGCGCGAGAGTGAGACGGCGGCGGAGCATGACGCGTGCGCCATTGGGCGGCGCTTCGAGGAAGGTAACCAGCCCGCCATCGGATTCGCCGGCGCCGGTGATGGTGAAGCCTGTCGCCTGGATCAGGCCATTGATGCGGATTTCAAGATCGCTGTCGTTGAAGATGGGAAAGGAGAAGGTGAAGACGCGCTGCGTGCCATTGGCGATATAAAGCGCGCGTGGCGACACATCGCCGATGGTGATGTGTTCGGACATTGCGGTTCCTTGCGATTGGAGGAGCGGTGCGGGCCGGGATCAGTCAAGCAGGTTGCGCGCAATCGCGCCGAAGGATTGCGTGGCGCGCACAAAACCCTGGAAATCGCCATTCGAATTGAGCAGGGAAGCACGACCCGCGGTCAGGCGCTGGCGCAGCAGATCGGCGCTTTCAGAATCTGCCTGAGCAGCATCGGCGCGCATGCCGGCAATCAGTGCGGAGGCCGAGCCTTCATCAGGTGAGACGCCACCGGCGCCAAAGCGCGCCCGCGTGGCGGCGATGCTGCGCGCCAGCACATCCTGGCGCGCGCGTTGCTGCGCGGCCTGCTGGCTTGCGATATATTGCTGCTGCGCGTCGCGCGCGCGTGCTTCAAGCTTGCGGTTCTTTGCCTGGTTTTGCAATGAAGCGCCGGCAAGGGCGAGGCTGGCCACAGTCGCGATTTGAGCCATCAGTCATTCATCCTGATTTCGGTTGTGACGGAAAGCAGCGTCAGCGGCAGCGGTGCCGCGCCGGTGATACGCCAAAGCGGCGCGAGGCGATCCCGCCGCCAGCCCATGCCACGCAGCGTGGCATCACCGGTGAAGGGCGTCGGGGGCGCATCGAAATGATCAATATTGAAGCGACGCAGCGCGAGCGCTTGCGGCCCCTTGCCGAGATCAACATTCACCGCCGGTGTTTCCAACAAGCGGAAGGTGACTGCGACCAGGCGTGATGGGCCGGTGGCGCTTCCTGCCGGTGTAATGAGATCGGCGGGCAGGGGCTCTATCTCATGCGTGAAGGCAAGGCCAATCGCGACCTGCGTTGCAGGCGCAGCCAAGGTTACGGCACCACCTGATACAATGGCGCTGGGGCGCACGGCGCCATTCGCCAGGATGCTGACTTGCCGTCCATTCAAATGCGCAAGACCGGACCAGGTGGATTTGGGGGTGATGGAGGTGCCGGTCAGCGCCGCATCCTGCATCAAGCCGGGTTCGAAACGTTCAAGTGATATGCCGCCGGCACGTTCCACCACGCACCAGAGCGTACCTTCCACTTCCGTGATGGCGCGGAAGCTGCCGCTGGTTTCCTGGCGCGTCCAGGCAGTGACCTGTTCGGCGCGATAGAGTGTCAGCGTGGCAAGCGCGCCATCGTCCATCACCAGATGCAACAGGCGCGCGCGCTGATCATAGGCCATGGCGCGCGGTGTTTTGATCAAATGCCGGCCCAGAATGGCAAGGTCATTCGCCTGATAGGCCTGCTGCACTTGCGTATAGGCGAATTCATAAACGCCCTGACCGCCACGTGAGACGAAGATGGTTGACCCATCCACATCCACTGGCGGCACCAGGCGATCCACTGGTGATCCAACACGGGTTTGGCGATTGATCTGGATATTCGCGGGCGTCAGCGGATCACCCGTCACCATCCATTCCGCGCCTGAGGTGAAAAGTTGCAAATGCTGGCCTGAGAAAACACCACGAATGGCATTCACCTGATCAGAGAGCAGGCTGAAGGCAATCGCCTGATCATCCAGCCCGGTGCCGGGATCGAAATTGAACAAATCGCCAGTGCGCGATAGCCATAGCCGATTAGGCAGATCGCGCGAACCGCCAATCACCAACCTATCCTGATGAAAGCAGCAGGTGATGGGCCAACCGCGCGCGGTGCTGAAGGCGGCTTCATCCCAGTCCTTGGTTGCCGCAGTGCTGAGGAGGGGCTGTTCAACAGTGGCGATGATGGTACTCGGCGAATTCATCGCCGAGACCAGCACGCGCTTGCCACCGATGCGCAGCCGCACGCCGATGTGTTCTATTGCGAAAACCGCCGCACTCGCGCTGATGGTGATGGTGCCATTAAGCGCGCTTGGCGTCAGCGTGACCTCTGGCGCGGCAAAGCGAAAAAAGGCATCCTGCGTGAAGGCCCAGGGCGTGATGGACCAGCC
>JADCFR010000128.1 GCA_020249415.1 Roseomonas sp.
CTGCCCAGCGGAATGCCGCGCAGCGCTTCCCAAACGCGGCGCTGGAAAATCGTGCCGCGCAAATCCAGGGGCAAATCCAAGGCAGCGCGTGGTTCTGCGATGAAGGCGATGGCGCGTTTGGCGAGATCGCTGATCTCCGCTGGCGCTGCTTCAATCCGTGCCTTTGGAAACCGCGCGCGCAAATCACCTTCCAAGGCATCGCGCGCCTCGCCAAAGCCAAGGAAGCACACACCCTGATCGGTCGCGCCAAGCAGCAAGGGGCCGAAGGCGCTTTCTGCCCAGGCAATGCGAATCACCTCACCAGCGCCGCCACGTCGCGCGCTGCCGGGGCGCATGCCCAAATGCCGCGCGGTGTTTTCATAAACGAGGCTTTCGCTGCCAAAGCCCGCGCCTGCGACCGCTTCGGCCACACGCGCGCCTTGGGCGAGTGCTGCTGACAAGCGCTGCCCACGCACACCCTCCGCATAGGAACGCGGCGTGACGCCGGTGATCTCCCGAAACATCCGCTGAAAATGATGCGGCGCATAACCGGCGCGCGCGGCGAGGCTTGCCAGCGATGGTATGGCCTCAGAAGCCTCGATCATGGCGCAGGCAGCTCGCACCGCTTCCGCTTGCAGGCGCGCGCGATCACCGCGCGGATCGCAGCGCTTGCAGGGGCGAAAGCCGGCTGCTTCCGCCGAGGCGCTGTCGGCGAAGAACCGCGCATGGCGGCGCAGCGGCGGCGGTGACGGGCAGCCGGGGCGGCAATAGATCCCCTGGCTGGTGACGGCATAAAGAAAGGCGCCACAGCCGGGCGTGGGATCGCGCGCCAGCACGGCGGCGAAGCGGGCATCATCGAGGGATTCGGGCATAGCATTCATGGGCGCATCCTCGGTCACGCCCGAAACCCGCGCCATCCGTTTCTTGCTTTCACTTGAACCCGCATCAGGGCCGCCAAGTCCGGTGATAAGGATGCCCGGTCCTGATCGCTTGCACCCGGTAAAGCTGTTCCGCCAGCATCCCGCGCACCAGAAAATGCGGCCAGGTCAGCGCGCCGAGCGAGAGCCGATATTCCGCCCGCGCCTGCACGGCCTGATCCAGCCCTTCCGCGCCACCAATCATGAAACACACCGCGCGGCCGGCTTCATCCCAGCGCGTCAGCAGCGCCGCCAGGCCCTCGGTATCCGGCGAGGCACCGCCAAGATCCAAGGCCACCGGCACCGCAGCATCGGGGATGGCGGCGAGGATCGCGGCACCCTCTCGTCGGCGGATTTCGGCGGCGCTGCCGCGCGCTTCGGGGATTTCGACCAATTCGGGGGTCGGGCGCAGCCGCGCCGCGTAATGGGCGTAAAGCGCTGCCTCTGGCCCTGTCTTGATCCGCCCGATGGCGATAATCCTAACCGCGCGCGGCGTCGGACTGCTCCGTCTGCACGGGGCTTTCCGGGCCCCACATGCGTTCCAGCCGATAAAGCTCTCGTGCATCGGGGCGGAATAGATGGATCACCAAATCGCCCGCATCAATCAGCACCCAATCCGGTGAGGCCTGGATGGCATCGCGCTTCAAATGCAGCCCGGCCTTGCCGAGCGCCTCATCCAAATGCGCCGCCATGGCCTGCAATTGGCGCTCCACCTGGCCGGTCGCGATAATCAGCCGATCCGTGTAATCGGCGCGGCCCGTCACATCCAAGACAATGATGTTTTCCGCCTTGTCGTCTTCCAGGCTTTTGCGTGCGGCATCCACCAGCAATTCCAGCCGATCAGGCGCAATTTTCGCGCGGCGCTTGGTGCGCGCGGGGCGCGGTGCCGCGGGTGTTTTGGCAAGAGCAGCCTTCGCCTTGGGCGCGGCCTTGCTGGCCTTGGCCGCAGGCTTCGCGGCGGACGCTTTCGCAGCAGCGCGCTTCGAGGCTGGCTTGACAGGCTCGGCTTTCGGCGTGGCCTTCGCCCTGGCCGCAGCAGCGGCTTTCGGCTTGGCGCTGGCCTTGGCCTTGGTCGCGGCTTTGGGTTTTGGCGCGGCGACAATGCGCCGCTTTGGGCTTTCTTCAGCCGGGGTGGGCTTGCGGGCTATGGCCGCCTCCTCTTGCTCGATACATCACGGGTGCAACCCTGCCGCCCTGATTGCAGTGGCGGAGGCAGCGTTTTCCCGCGCGGGGACGAAACACCATCTGGCTGGTCTCGTAGCCCGCTTGGCGCCGGCAAGCAACGCGCCGGGCCGGCAACGCTGGCGGCGCAGCATGGAAGCCGCCGCGCCACGCAGCGCCTGACGCGTCCAGCCGGGGCGGGGCAGCACCGCCAATGGGGTAGAGGCGGCAAGGCGTCGCCAGGCTTTCCAGCGCGGCAATTGCACCAGATTATCCGCGCCAATCAGAAACACGAAAACCGCGCGCGGAAAGCGCTGCCGCAGTTTTGCCAGCGTATCAGCGGTGAAGCGCGTGCCGAGCGCCCTTTCGATATCGGTCGCAATCACGCGCCTGCCATCGGCGATGCGCCCTGCGCTGTCCAAGCGGTCCCGCAGCGGCGCCATGCCCGCGCGGGGCTTCAGCGGATTACCGGGGGAGACCATGAGCCAAACCTGATCCAGCCCCAGCGCCTGCATGGCCTTCAGCGCGACATGGCGATGCCCGGCATGGGCCGGGTTGAAGGACCCGCCCAAAAGGCCGATGCGGCGCCGGCGACCATCGCCGAAACGGGAAGGCGTCATGGCAGGATCATAAGGCCGAATTGAATTGCCCCGCCATAGCGCGGCAGGCGGTTACCTATAGACAAAGGCCGCGTCGTTCAGGTCAATTTTGGGGAATTCATCCTTCTCCGCCCAATAATCCTGATTATGCATCCATTCGGGCTTGTCACCGCGTTGCGGCAGCAAATGCAACCCGCGCATCAGATAGCCAGGATTGAAATTTTCCGGATCAATCCAGGGCAGAATGGGCATGTTATGGTCTTCCGGCCGCAACGCCACTTCCACCTGCTCCTTGCCCGTGGCATCCATGTACTTGAGCAATCTGCAGACAAAATCGCCCACCAGATCAGCGCGCAGCGTCCAGGAAGCGCGGAAATAGCCGAAGACCCAAACCATATTGGGAATGCCGGTGAACATC
>JADCFR010000129.1 GCA_020249415.1 Roseomonas sp.
AGCATGCCGGTGCGTTCCGTGCTCAGCAGCCACGCCCATGGCACGCGGCTTCCTGCCGGCACACGCAGCCTGGATATTCGCGGCCATGCCTGGGCCGGGGATTTGACGGTGCGTGAGGTGCATGTCTCGACCGATTTCGGGCAAAGCTGGCAGGCGATGCAGGTGGCGGCCCCGGCCAATCGCTATGCCTGGCAGCGCTGGCAGGGCCGCATCGCGCTGCCGAGCGATGGCTATTTTGAAATCTGGTATCGCGCGACAGACAGCAATGGCCGGATGCAGCCGCATGTCGCGGCCAATTGGAATCCGCAAGGCTATGGCGCCAATCCTGTCAGCCGTGTCGCCATTTTGATCGGCTGAACCTGCCATGCGATTGCTGCCCTATGCTTTGGTGGCGGTGCTGTTGTTCGCATCAGCCACCATCGCGCAAACCCCTGATCTGACGCAGCGCCAGGCGGAAGCCACCGCTGACCCGGCTGAGCAGCAGGAAGAGGAAACCGTGCTGGCGGAAGGCGAAGGCCGTTCGGAAGTGTTCGGCTATTGCACCGCCTGCCACAATACCGCGCTCATCCGCCGCAGCGCCTTCACGCGCGAACGCTGGGATGAGCTGATGGATTGGATGTCGGAAAAGCACGAAATGAACCCGCTGGAAGGCGAGTTCCGCGATACGATCGTGGATTATCTGGCGCGCCATTACGGGCCGCGGACGCGCGGCCCGCGCGGGGGCAATCCGTTTCTGAATTGAAAGCGGTTTCTCCGTAAGGCGCTGTTCTCAGACCTTGGCGTGTTTGATATGAAGAAGCACGCAAAGGACAGCACGGCATGAACGCACCCGGCCCCAATCGCAGTTTTCTTTTCGCCCCGGGCGACCATCCGCGCCGGGCTGAGAAGGTGCTGCAACTCGGCGCCGATGCCGCCATTTTGGATTTGGAAGATGCGGTCGCCATCGCTGCCAAGCCGGCAGCGCGCGGGGCTGTGCGGGCCGCTTTGGAAAAGCCGCGCCAATGCCGCGCCTATGTGCGCGTCAATGCCTTTGACACGCCCTTCTGCTTTGGCGATCTGCAGGCGGTGATTGGCGCGCGGCTGGATGGCCTTGTGCTGCCCAAGCTCGAAGATGCCGGGCAATTGCTCGCGGTGGATTGGCTGATCGGCAATCTGGAAGCTGAACGCGGCCTGCCCGCTGGCGGCATTGACCTGATGCCGATTATCGAGACCGCGCGCGGGCTGGTCGCACTCCGTGACCTGGCGCGCGCCGCCGCCGCGCTGCCTTCCGGGCGCGTGCGGCGCCTCGCTTTTGGTGCGGGCGATTACACCACTGATCTCGGTATTACTTGGACATTGCAGGAAGATGAATTGGCCCCCGCGCGCAGCGAATTCGTCCTGGCCTCCCGCGCTGCCGGGCTCGAGGCGCCGATTGACACGGTCTTTATCGAATTGCGCGAAACCGCGGCCTATGAGGCTTCTTGTATGCGCGGCGCGGTGCTTGGGTTTCAGGGCAGGCTGTGTATTCACCCGGATCAGATCGCGCCCGCCAATCACGCCTATTCGCCGCCCGAGGCGGAAATCGCCCGCGCCCGGCGCATTGTGGACGCCTTTGCCGCAGCCGAGGCAAGCGGGCTTGCCTCCATCCAGGTAGATGGGCGTTTTGTGGATTACCCGATTGTGCAGAAGGCGGAACGCATTCTGGCGATTGCGACAAGGATTGCGGCCAGGCAAGGCTGATGCATCAGGCATCATGCCGTGCAGCCATGCCTGGGCGCTCCCCCACAAGCGCGGGAAGTGGCAAGCAAGGCTGGCAGTAGGGCCGCGGATGGCCTATCCAAAGCCCCATGTCGGATCATGACCCGGATGCCGCGCTGCGCCTGACGCTCAAGCGTCATCGTGCCTTCGCGACTGGTTTGCTGGTCGCCATGGCCGCCCTTATTTTGTTCAGCTACCACTTACCGCCGAGTTATTGGACCGAAATGCTGCAAGCCGCCGCCAAGGCCGGGCTGGTGGGCGGGCTTGCCGATTGGTTTGCCGTCACGGCGCTGTTTCGCCGCCCGCTGGGCCTGCCCATTCCGCATACCGCCATCATCCCCAATCAGAAGGATCGGCTGGGCCGTGGCCTGGGGCGTTTTGTGGCCGGCCATGTCTTTACCGATAGCGAAGTGCGCCGTGTGCTGGCAAAGCTTGATCTGGCGCGCATCCTGGAGGGTTTCCTGCGGGATCCTGAGGCTTCGCGCCGCGCGGCCATGGCGCTGTCCGCGAGCCTGCCCCGTATCCTTAATAGCCTGGAAGATGGCCGCGCGCGGCGCCTGCTGGCGCGGCTGCTGCCACGGATTGTCTCTGGCCCCGCTGGTGCGCGTTTGCTGGCACGCATCCTGCGTGCGGCGGTCGCTTCCGGCCAGCATCAGGAAGTGTTCAGCCTGGCGATCGGACAATTGAAGCTGCTGCTGGCGGAGCGTGAGGAAAACCTGCGCGGCGCCATTGAAGCGCGGGTGCGTGCTGAAGGTGGCGCCTTGGTTGGTTGGCTGGCGGGCGCAACCATTGCGCGGCGCATCCTCAACGCCATCAATACCGAATTGGAAAAGAT
>JADCFR010000013.1 GCA_020249415.1 Roseomonas sp.
CAGGTGACGGATAGCGGTGCGATTGAAGCGGTGATTGACCAGGTGCTGGCTGCCAATGCCGATAAGGTCGCGGAATATCGTTCCGGCAAGGACAAGCTGTTCGGCTTCTTTGTCGGCCAGACCATGAAGGCCATGCAGGGCAAGGGAAATCCTGCGCTGGTCAATGATGTGCTGAAGCAGAAGCTTTCGTGAAGGCGCTTATTCCACCGTCACACTTTTCGCGAGGTTGCGCGGCTGATCCACATCCGTGCCCTTCAGCACCGCGACATGATAGGCGAGGAATTGCACCGGGATCGTGTGCAGAATGGGTGCAGCAAAGGCGGAAACACGCGGCAGCACCACAATGCGCTCGGCAAAACCGCGCAGCTTTTCCGCGCCCAGATCATCGGTGAAGGCCATGACACGGCCACCACGTGCCGCTGATTCCTGAAGATTGGAGGCGGTTTTTTCGAATAGCGGGCCTGATGGGCAGAGTGCTATCACCGGCACGGCAGGATCAATCAGCGCAATCGGGCCATGCTTCATTTCGCCGGCGGCGTAGCCCTCGGCATGGATGTAGGAAAGCTCCTTCAATTTCAGCGCGCCTTCAAGCGCCACGGGAAAGAGCGAACCACGCCCAAGGAACAGCACATCCCGCGCCTTGGCCACTTCCACGGCCATGGCGCGGATTTCGTCATCACGTTCCAGCACCATGGCGGCGTTGGACGGCACCTCCAACAGCGCCGCAGTGAGTTCCGCTTCCTGTACCGCAGTAATGGTGCCGCGCGCGCGCCCCAATCCAATCGCGAGGCAAGCGAGCACCGAAAGCTGCGCAATCACCGATTTGGTGGAAGCAACGGCAACTTCCGGCCCCGCCACGGTAATCACCGCAGCATCGCTTTCGCGCGCCATGGTGCTTTCCGGCACATTCACAATGGAAAGAATACGTTGCCCACGCTGCTTCAAAAGCCGAAGGGCCGCGAGCGTATCGGCGGTCTCCCCACTTTGGCTCAGCAGCAGCGCGCCACCACCCTCCGGCAGGGGCGGGTCGCGATAGCGCAATTCACTCGCGAAATCAGCATCTACGGGCAGGCGCGCCACTTCCTCGATCCAATAGCGGCCAACAAGCCCGGCGAGATAGGCGCTGCCGCAAGCGGTCATGATCAGCCGCGGGACTGTCACGGGATCAAAGGGCAGTTCAGGCAAAACCACGCGCCGCTGCGCCGGTTCCAGATAGCGCGTCAGCGTATCGCCCAGCACCACCGGATGTTCGTGCAATTCCTTTTCCATGAAATGGCGGTAATTGCCCTTGCCGGTCGCCGCACCTGAAACGGTGGTCAGCTTGATCTCACGCGCCACTGCCGCGCCGGATGCGTCATGAAAGCGCGCGCTGGTGCGATCCAATACCGCCCAATCGCCTTCTTCCAGATAGGCGATCCGCCGGGTGAGGGGGGCCAGCGCCAGCGCATCAGAGCCCACAAACATCTCGCCCTCACCAAAACCCACGGCGAGCGGCGCGCCTTGGCGGGCGCAGATCAGCAAATCAGGATGGCCCGCGAAAATCATCGCGAGCGCAAAAGCGCCATGCACCCGCTTCAGCGCGGCCCCAGCGGCGGCTTCCGGCGCGAGACCCGCTTGCAGAAAATCATCCACCAATAGCGCGAAGGTTTCGGTATCGGTCTCGGTCTGGAAGGCATGGCCGCGCGCTTCCAATTCGGTGCGCAATTCAGCGTGGTTTTCGATAATGCCGTTATGCACCACAACAACGCGCGCCGTGCCATGCGGATGCGCATTGCGCGTGGTGGGCGCGCCATGTGTGGCCCAACGTGTATGGCCAATGCCGGTGGTGCCGGGCAGCGGGCTTGCATCCAATACGGCGGCGAGATTGCCGAGCTTACCCTCGGCCCGACGGCGCTCGATCTTGCCGTCAATCAGCGTCGCGATGCCTGCACTGTCATAGCCGCGATATTCCAGCCGCCGTAGCGCCTCCAAAAGCCGAGGTGCCGCCGCCGCCTGACCAACCACACCAACAATGCCGCACATCAGCGCTTCCCCTTGCCCTTGAAGCCGCGTCCGGGCTTCACCGCCTGGCGCCCGCGCGCAATCGCGAGCGCATCATCCGGCACGTCTTCCGTAATCACGCTGCCGGCCGCCACCAGCGCCCGCGCACCCACCTTTACTGGCGCCACCAGCGCGGTGTCGCTGCCGATGAAGGCACCTTCGCCAATTTCGGTACGATGCTTCGCCACGCCATCATAATTGCAGGTGATGGTGCCAGCCCCGATATTCGCCCCCGCGCCAATCATCGCATCACCCAGATAGGACAGATGATTGGCCTTGGCGCCGGCGCCGAGCGTGGTCGCCTTCAGCTCCACAAAATTGCCGACATGGGCATGGGTTTCGATGATGCTGCCGGGGCGGAGCCGCGCATAAGGGCCAATCACCGCGCCTTGCTTCACCACGCAGCCTTCCAAATGGCTGAAGGCGCGGATCGTCACGCCATCTTCCACCGTCACAGCAGGGCCAAAAAAGATATTCGGCTCCAGCAGCACATCGGCGCCGAGTTTCGTATCGTGAGACAGATGCACTGTCTCAGGCGAAAGCATCGTCACCCCACCTGCCATGGCGGCAGCACGCAAGCCGCGCTGCACTTCGGCCTCCGCTTGCGCCAATTCCGCGCGGCTATTGATGCCGCGAAGCTCGGCCTCTGGCGCTTCAACCGCGACCACGCGCTTGCCTTCGGCGCGCGCCTGCTGGATCACATCGGTCAGGTAATATTCGCCCTTGGCGTTGTTGTTGCCGATGGCGCCAAGCCAGCGGAACAGATCCTGCGCCGGGGCGCAAATCACGCCGGCATTACAAAGCCCGATGGCGCGTTCCTCTGCCGTCGCATCCGCCCATTCGACAATGCGCGCCACTTCGGATGTTGCGTCCAGCACCACACGGCCATAACGCGCGGCGTCAATGGGCCGCATGGCCAGCAGCACAAGCCCAGCCGACTGACGCGCCGCCACCAACGCCTGCAAAGTGGCCGCCGAGATCAGCGGATTATCGCCATAAAGCACTGCCACATCACCCTGATGCCCGCCCAGCAAGGGTGCGGCTTGCAGCGCCGCATGACCGGTGCCGAGCCTCTCGCGCTGCACCACCACTTCGCGCGGCGCGACCGCTGCTTCCAGCGCCGGCATATCCGGCCCGACCACAACCACAATGCGCCCGAAGACGTTTTCGCACGCGTCGATCAAATGCTGGATCATGGGCCGCCCCGCCAAGGGGTGCAGCACCTTGGGTTGGGTGGAACGCATGCGCGTCCCCATACCGGCGGCGAGGATGATGGCGGCAGGGCTCATGCATGTGGCGTAACGCGCCCGGCGGCGCTTCGTCTATAGGCTGATAAAATCAGTCGGGTGCCAGTGCCGCAAAAAAACCCCAGGTAAACAAAAACGCCGGCGCCCGAAAGCGCCGGCCTGAAACATGCCGCAATAAAGCCTGATCAGCGGCTGTAGAATTCGACCACCAGATTAGGTTCCATCTGCACCGGATAGGGCACATCGGAAAGCTTCGGCGCGCGCAGGAACTTGCCCTTCATCGCGCGGTGATCAATTTCCAGATACTCCGGCACATCACGTTCCGTGCTCTGCGCGGAATCGAGCACGGCGGTCAACTGCTTCGACTTTTCCTTGACTTCAATCACATCCCCATTCTTCACCGAATAGGACGGGATATTCAGCCGCTTGCCATTCACCAGCACATGGCCGTGATTGACGAATTGCCGCGCCGCGAAGGGGGTCACGGCCAGCTTCATGCGGTAGATCACCGCATCCAGGCGGCGTTCCAGCAATTCAACCAGGTTCTCAGAGGTGTCACCCTTCCGGCGCACGGCTTCTTCGTAATATTTGCGGAACTGCTTTTCGCCGATATTCGCGTAATAGCCCTTCAGCTTCTGCTTCGCCATCAGCTGCACGCCGAAATCGGTCGGCTTCTGCTTGCGGCGCTGGCCATGCTGACCGGGACCATATTCGCGCTTCGCGACCGGCGATTTCGCACGGCCCCAAAGGTTCACGCCAAGACGGCGATTGATCTTGTATTTGCTTTCAGCGCGCTTCGTCATGCGCAACCTCCATCGCAGGCGCGATGGCCTTTCTTGCTATGCCCCAAAGGGCCTTGTTGTCCCGGTAGTCCCAGGCCGGCTGGCCAAGGCGGGCGCGGACCCCGAAGGCCCGTCCTCATTCCCAGGAAGAGCGCGCCTGATATTCCGCGCCATGGGGCTTGTCAAACCCCGCGCCCGGCCCCATCCCCGGAGGCATGAGTGTTTCACGCGAAGAAATTCTGGTCCTTGGCCTGACGGCCGGGGTGGTGGGCAGCCTGGTGGGCGGCCTGACGCTTTACGCGGGCCTGGCCCTGGACGTGGCTGGCTCCCATGCCGGCTGGCTGCTCGCCCTGCCGGCAGCGCCCTTGGGGGGCGCACTTGGCTATATCCTCGCCCGGCGTTTGGCCGCGCGGCTATAGCGCCAAAAACGCAAAACCGCGGATCACGGGTGCCCCCGTGCCGCGGCATGCCAATACCAAACCTGATTGAGGCTATTCAGAAGCCTTCGCGTTCAATCCGCTTGCGCTCCACCTTGCGGGCGCGGCGCACAGCTTCCGCAGCCTCACGGGCGCGGCGCTCAGACGGCTTTTCATAATGGCGGCGGATCTTCATTTCACGAAAGACCCCTTCACGCTGCAATTTCTTCTTGAGCGCCTTCAGCGCCTGATCAACATTGTTGTCACGAACGACGACTTGCACGCGGCACAACCCCCTTCATGGATCGCTGGTTCAAAACAAAGGACGCGCAACCAGTCACCCGGTGCCCGTCCAGAGAAAAGGTGTCTAGCACAGTGATTCGCCGCGCCGGAAGCCCCTTTCAAGCCTTTTTCAGGGCAATTATATAAAAATCTCCCTTTTCAAGTGCGGGAATATCATGGCCATTCTGAAAATCGCCCGGCTGGGCCATCCCGTGCTGCTGCAGCGGGCCGAAGCGGTGGCCGACCCCACCACGCCCGAGATGCGCCGCCTGGTCGCCGATATGGTGGAAACCCTGGAAGATATTGGCGGGCTTGGCCTTGCCGCCCCGCAAATTCATGTTTCCCTGAGGCTTTTCATCTGGCGCACGGCGGCGGGTGGGCATTCCGCGCTGTTCAACCCGGAAATCACGCCGGTTGGGGAGGAAACCGAGGAAGCCTGGGAAGGCTGCCTTTCCATCCCCGGCCTGCGCGGTGCGGTGCAGCGCCCGGCCCGAATCGCCTTTCGCGGCCAGGATATCGCCGGCACCTGGATTGAAGGCGAAGCCGCCGGCATGGCCGCGCGCGTCATGCAGCATGAATATGACCATCTTGAAGGGGTGCTTTACCCGATGCGCATGACGGATTTGTCGCGCCTTGGGTTTGTTGAGGAATTGGCCCGCTTCAACCCGCCGAAAACCATTGAACATGAAAGACAAAAGCCATGATGGAAGCCGGCCCGGATCGTGACGCGCGGGATGCCGCGCTGGATGCCATTCTGCCGCTGGTGCCGCTTTATGGCTGGCAGGGCAGCGCCATTCGCGAAGGGCTGAAGGATGCCGGCATGGCGCCGGAGGACGCCGAATGGATGTTCCCGCGCGGCGCGATTTCCGCCATCGAAGCCTGGATCGAACTTGCCGATCGGCGCATGGAAGCGGCGGGCCTCGCCGCCGATATGGCCAGCATGCGCACCCATGAACGGGTGCGCTTCCTGATCAAGGCGCGGCTGGAAGCGGCTGAGCCGCACCGGGACGCGCTGCGCGCCGCGCTCTCCCTGCTGGCGCTCCCCTGGAATGCGCCGATTGCCGCGCGCAGCCTGGCGCGTAGCGTGAGCGCCATCTGGTATGCGGCGGGCGACAAATCCGCTGATTTTTCCTGGTATACGCGCCGCGCGACGCTCGCCGCCATTTATGGCGCCACCTTGGCCTTTTGGCTGAGCGGGCGGGGCCAGGGGCTCGATGCGGCGCTGGAATTCCTCGACCGGCGGCTGGCGGATCACGCCTGTTTCCAGAAGGGCCTGGCGCGCTTCAAGCCGCGCGCTGCCTGATCAGGTGCTTCGGTTTCCTTCGTGCGGGTGAACGCCTATATGCGGTCCAGGGGTCATTTGCGGTGGCCGATTCGCTGCCCTTTGACGAGGAGAGGAAGAAATCCATGGGTTTGAAGCGCTTGCTCTTGGCGGCGATGGCGCCGGTTCTGGTGGCCGGGCCGGTTTTGGCGAATACCTGCTTGCGGCCGGAAGAACGGAATGCGGCGGATACCTGGGCGCTGAACAGCTACATGGCTGTCATGGCGTTGCAGTGCAAAGTGGAATCCCGCGTCAGCAATGATTTCCGCAACCCGCATCGGGGGGAACTCAAAGCCGCGCATGATGTGCTGCAAGGCTATTTCCGCCGCGCCCATGGTGGGGCGGGTCAGACCCGGTTTGACCAGTATTACACCAATATCTCCCAGGATCATGCCATGGATGCCTCCCGCGCCGGGCAGTTCTTCTGCCGCGATGCCGATGTGATCCTGACGCAGGTTCGGGCGCTGCGGACCGGCGAATTGGCGCCCTTCTCCGTGAGGCAGAATATCATCCAGCCGATTAGCGCCCCTGATTGCGGCGCCGGGGCTGCGCCGCGACGCTGAAGGCTAAGCGCGCCACGTCTTTCGGTGGCGCGCCTCTGCCGAAAACCAGCGCCGAATGCCAAGGGCGCTGGTCTCCCACCGATAAGATTTTTCTGGAATTGGCTGGGGGACCTGGATTCGAACCAAGGCTGCCCGGGTCAGAGCCGGGAGTTCTACCGCTAAACTATCCCCCAAGGGCCGCGCGTCATAGCACTGCCTTCCCGGCTCTTCAACTCGCCCCCCTCAAAACCGCTTGCCCTTGGGGCCAGATATCCCGATCATGGTCGCACCGTCCCAAAGGGGCGGCAGAAAGGGATGATGACCGAAGCCGCCCCGCCGCTTGCCCGAGACGCCGAAACCGCCCCTGCCTATGCGCGGGCGGAACCCCTTGGCGCGGCCTATGCGGCGCTTGATCTCGGCACCAATAATTGCCGCCTGCTGATCGCCTCCCCCAATGCTGCGGGGTTTCGCGTTCTGGATTCCTTCAGCCGCGTTGTGCGGTTGGGTGAAGGCCTCAGCAGCAGCGGGCAGCTTTCCGCGGCCTCCATGGACCGGGCCTTGGCCGCGCTTGGCGCCTGCGCCGATAAGCTCGGCCGCCGCCCCTTGCGGGGTTTTGAGGCGGTGGCGACCGAAGCCTGCCGCCAGGCCAGCAATGGCGCGGCCTTCATCGCGCGGGTGGAGGCGGAGACTGGCATCAGGCTGCGGATCATCACGGGGCGGGAGGAAGCGGAACTCGCCATGGAATCCTGCGCGGCCTTGCTGGAACCCGGCGATCGGCGCGCGCTGTTGTTCGATATCGGTGGCGGCAGCACGGAAATCGCCTGGATCCGCGCCGCCGCCCGCCCAGGCGATGTGCCGGAGCTGATTGGCTATATTTCGCTGCCCATTGGTGTGGTGACCCTCGCCGAGCGCTGTGGCGCCGCCTGTTTCACCGAAGCCGGCTTCTTCGCCGTGGTGGATGAGGTCGCGGCGAGGCTCGAAGCCTTTGATCGCCTGCATTGCATCGGCCAGGAAATCCATGCTGGCGGGGTGCGGCTGATGGGCACTTCGGGCACCGTCACCACGCTGGCCGGCGTGGTCATGGCGCTGCCGCGCTATCGCCGCCCGCTGGTGGATGGCTCGACCCTTGATTGTGAGGCTGCCGATGCCGCGCTGGGCGATCTTTTCGCCATGGGCCGGGCGGAATTGGCGGCCCATCCCTGTGTGGG
>JADCFR010000130.1 GCA_020249415.1 Roseomonas sp.
CGCCCAGGTGCGGGCGGCATGATCATGTTGAATGAGGTCTCGGCCGCCGCCCCGGATGGCCGCATCGCGGCGCTGGTATCGCTGCCTGCGCTGGTGACGGCGCTTTATGACAATACGCCGCGCTACCGCGTGGAAAGCTTTGCCTATGTCGGGCTTTTGGCCGATGAACCTTATACCATCTTCGTCGCCCCCAATTCGCCCTATCGCAGTCTGACCGATCTGATCGAAGCCGCCCGCGCCAAGCCCGAAGATATCACCATGGCCGGTGCGGGCATTGGCAGCGCGCCGCATCTGGCGCTGATGCAATTGGAAAACGCCTCTGGCGCGCGCTTCACCTGGCTGCCGACCACGGGTGCGGGTCAGGCGATGCAATTGGTCCAGGGCGGGCATGTGGTGGGCTCCATTTCCACCGTCAGCCTGACGGTGCGCGCGCATTTGCAAGGCAGCTTGCGGGTGCTGGCGCTGATGGAAAGGCAGCGCTGGGACAAGGCTGGCGATTTGCCGACAGTGGCAGAAGCGGGCTTCCCGCTGGCAGCGGGTTCAGCGCGCGGCTTTGCCCTGCCGGCAGCAACACCGGAACCCATCCTGGCGCGCTGGGAAGAAGCGGTGCGCCGCACGGCGGAAGACCCGGATTTCCGCGCCATGGCGGAACGGGATTTCCTGATTGTGCGGCACATGAACCGCGCCACCATGCGCCGCTTCGTGGACGAGCAATACGCTGCCTATGGCGAGATGTGGCGGCGTACGCCTTGGAAGAAGTGACGCGTCAGGCGCGCCACATCCCCCCACCATCCACATCCACCACCGTGCCATTCACATAGACGCCGCGCGGGCTTGCCAGGAACACCGCCAGATCGGCGATTTCCGCTGATTCAATCGGGCGATTGAAGGGCAGGCCGGTGATGGTTTCCGCCCAGCGTTCCTCATCACCGAATTTCAGCTTCGCATTGACGCGCGCCTGGGTGATCATACGATCAGTCTTGGTCACCGCTGGATTGATGCCGACAACCTTCACGCCATTGGCCTGCGTCGCGGCACCCAACGCCTGGGTGAAGGCGATCAGCGAAGCATTGCCCGCGCCGCCGCAAATATAGCCCGCTTTCGGTGAACGCCCCGCCATGCCGATGATGTTCACCACCGCGCCGGCCTTGCGCGCTTCCATCGCCGGCAGATAAAGCTGGCAGAGATGAATATAGCCAAACACCTTCAAGCTCCAGGCTTCCTGCCAACGCTGGATGGAAATATCCTGCAAGCGCCCGGAAGGAATGGCGCCGGCATTATTCACCAGCACGTCAATATCCGGAAAAGCGGCATGCAGCCTTTCGCGTTCCTCGACCCGCGAAAGATCGGCAGGGAGGGTTTCAACCCGTACCTGCGCCAAAGCGCGCACCTTATTTGCGGCCATGGCGAGTGCCGCCGCATCACGTGCCGAAAGCACAATGTCGCAACCTTCGCGCGCGAAGGCTTCCGCGCAAGCAAGGCCAATGCCTTTTGATCCACCCGTGACAAGCACACGCTTGCCGGCAAGCTGCATATCCATGTTCACACCACCAATTCAATGAGGAAGGGGCCGGGGCGCGCGAAGCTCTGGCTCATCATGTCAGCGACCTGATCAAGTGTGGTGGCCTGCGCGGCTTCCACACCCATGCCCTCGGCCAGTTTCACCCAGCCGATATCGGGATTGCCAAGATCCATCATATCCATCGCCGTGCGGCCCGGATTGGCGCCGACATTGCGGTATTCGCCAAGCAGGATCGCGTATTTGCGATTGGAAATGATCACGGTGGTGACGGGGAGCTTTTCGCGCGCCTGAGTCCAAAGCGACTGCACCGTATACATGGCCGAACCATCGGCCTGCATATTGATCACCCGCCGGCCGCTGCCACCCACTGCGGCACCGGTTGCCAAGGGCATGCCGCAGCCAATGGCGCCGCCCGTGATCTGCAGCCAATCATGCGGCGGCGCGTTATGGGTTTCGGGGAAGAAGCCGCGACCGTAGGAGACACTTTCATCGGCAATGATCGCATCTTCCGGCATCAGCGCGCCCAGCACGCGCGCCAGACCCTCCGGCGTCGGCGCACCGCGCACCACTTCCGGCCGCGGGCCGCGATCGGGAATGGCGATGGCGGGCGCGTTCACTTCTGCCGCCAGCGCCGCCAAAGCCGCTTCGGCATTTTGTTCGTAGCGCGTCAGCACATGCACTTCGGCATTGGCCGGGTAATGCAAGGAAGGCTTGCCCGGATAGCCAAAAAAGCCGACCGGCGCCTTGGCATTTACCAGGATCAGATGCTCCACCCATTTCAGCGCATCCACGGCCTGGTCCACGTAATAAGGCACGCGTTCAAGGGCGATGCGCCCGCGCCCGCGCTGGGTGCGACCATTCGATCCCTCGGCCATCAGCCGCGCGCCGGTTGCCTCAGCAATCCGATAGGCATGCAATTGCGCGCCTTCGCGCAGGCTGGGGCCACCCAGCAGGATCAGCACATTCTTTTTCTCCCGCAGGATGCGCGCGGCATTGCGGATCGCATGCGGGTCCGCTTCCGGTACGGCGGGCACCGGCAGGGCGGGCGCCACCACGCCGCCATCATTCCAGGCGGTATCGGCGGGCAGGATCAGGGTGGCGATCTGGCCCGGTGAAGTCCGCGCGGCTTGCACCGCCACGGCAGCATCAGCGCCGACCTTGGTTGAATCGGTTGACGTCCGCACCCAGGCGGAAACGCCGCGGGCGAAGCCTTCCGTATCCGCGGTCAGCGGCGCGTCATAAGGGCGGTGATAGGTGGCGTGATCACCGGTGATATTCACAATGCCGGACC
>JADCFR010000131.1 GCA_020249415.1 Roseomonas sp.
AGCACACCATCGCGCAACAGCAGATTGGCAATGCCGATATTGGCCGCCGCACCCAGCCCGCAGACCAGATAGAACAGCACCAATCCGCGCAGCAGTGCGGGGCCACGCAGGCGCCGATCACGATAGGTGATGCGATTATTCAGCAGAAAATTCGCGGTCATCGCGATCAGTGTGGCGGCCCATTGTGCAGCATTGAAGCCAACCCCGCCAAAGCCATGCAGTAGCCCAAGCACTGCCAAATGCACCAGAACACCAATCGCCCCAACGGCGGCGAAGGACAAGAAGCGAAGCGGTACAACACCGCCTAGCGCCTTATCCGCCAGCAACCCCGCAAATTCCAGCAACACCGCTGCATCCAGCTTGCTTTCGCCCGCCACGCGCGCGCGGAAGGAATAGGGGATCTCCAGGCTCCGCAAAGGCCGTTTTGCCGAAAGCAGAATATCCAACAGGATCTTGAAGCCCGTGCCGGTCAGGCGCGGCGCCACTTCCTCAAACACCTCCCGCGGCAGGGCGAAAAAACCGCTCATCGGGTCACTCACGCGTATCGGCAAGGCAGCATTGGCAAGTGCCGCGCCAGTATCGGAAATCATTTGCCGCGCGGCGGTCAGCCCGCCTTGCTTGTCGCCGCCTTCGATATTGCGGCTGCCGATCACGATATCGGCTTCACCCGCTTCAAGCGCTTCCAGCATGCGCGGCAGCAGGGTTTCATCATGCTGCAAATCGCCATCTATCACCGCAAGGAAGGGTGCGGAGGTGGCGAGCATGCCCTCAATGCACGCGGAAGCCAGGCCGCGCCGCCCGATCCGCCTGATGCCCCGGATTCGCGCATCCTCTGCGGCGATGGCGCGCACGGCAGCGCTGGTGCCATCGGGGCTGTCATCATCAACGAAAATCGCTTCCCAGGCGATGCCCGCCAAGGTCGCATCAAGCCGCGCCACCATGGGCGCCACATTGGCCGCTTCATTGTAACAGGGGATCACCACGCAAAGGCGCGGCTGCGCCGTAGCCGTCACTTTTCTTCTTGCCAGGCCAGCCCCGCCTTTCGGACGGCCAATTCCATCTGCGGTTTGCCGAAGAGATATCCCTGACCATAGCGCACGCCGAGTTGGAGCATCAGCGCCGCTTCTTCTTCAGTTTCAATGCGTTCAGCCACCACCTGGGCGTCAACCGTGCGGGCAAGATCAACCATGGCGGCGATAAAGCCCCGATCACGTTCGCTCTGCAAGGCATTGGCAACATAAATGCCATCCACCTTCACATAATCCACCTTGAAGGCGCGCAAATACCGAAAGGCCGCCGCCCCGGCGCCGAAATCATCCAGGCAGACGGGTATCTTGTGTTCCCGCAGCAATTGGATCATGCGCACCGCTTCGGTCTCATCCTCGATTTCGGCGGTTTCGGTAATTTCCACCACCAGACGCTCGGCCATGCCGGGGGTATTTTCCAATAGCGTCTTCATTTCCTCGCGGAATTTGGGGCTTTGCAGGGAAAGCCCGGACAGATTGCAGGCAACGCGCGTGCCACCGGCGGCCCCCGCCGCTTCACACACCGCGCTGACCACCGCCCAATCCAATTCCTCGGTCAGGCCCACGGCTTCGGCCAGGGCGACGAATTCACCGGGATGTGACATCGCCATATCATCGGCCTGCCGCGGGCGAATCAGCGCCTCATAATGATGTGGGGCGCGGTCTGAAAGGGAGACAATCGGCTGGAAGGCCATGCGGAAACGCCGTTCCGCAATACTGCGGCGGAGCAGATTGGCGCGTTCCGAAGCACTATCCAGGAAGCCTGCCAGCCCCCCCGCAAAGCCCGCCTTTTCAAGCGCATCATTGCCGCCACGCGCAAAAGCCGCCAGCGCAAAGCGCAACGCCCGCGTGGCCTGAACCGGGCTCAGCCCCTCCGCTTCCAGCCCGACAGCCATGGCGCCAACCGAGACATCATTGACGCCACGATCCTTGAGGATTTCTGCAACGGCCGAGGTGAGGGCGGGCAGATCAAACGGCGCCTGACCCGGCAAGACACCATAGCGCCCGGCGGCGAGTTCGGTAGCGACGGCGCCCTCACCCGCTTGCTTGTTCAATTCCGCCTGGATTTCCTGGTTGACATCACCGCCCGGCACATATCGGCCCGCCGGGCCAGTCAATTCCAGAAAGCCGACCGGCCCACCTGGTTCGCCTGAGCGCAGCATTTCCTCGGCAAGGCTCGCGAGCCCAGGCCCACCAGGCAGCGGGCCGCCGGGCAATTCGCGGGGCAGCGGCGCAAAGGTAAGGACCAGCTTGGCGTCGCCATCACTCAGCCTAAGCCCTGCCACGCTGAAGGCAGTATTGGCTTCATCCGCAAGCTTCAAAGCCGCCGGCTTCAGGCGGCCTTGTTCCGACAAAAGCCCCAAAGCCGTGGCAAAGGCGGGCCGGTCCGCCGGGGCCACGAGGGAAATCACCGGCTGGCCCAAAAAGCGTTGCGCCTCTTGCCCGAACCGCGCACGAAAGGCGCCCTCGGCAAAGGAAATCCGCCCATGCAGATCGGTTTCCACCAATAACTCAGCCGCCGCGAAGGCGAAGACCACAAAGCGGCCCTTGCTTCGAGGCGGCATATCGAACGGTTGCAAGGGCACGGCGCTATCCATCATTCCTTCGCAAGACGGTCACACTAAAGGCCAGTCTAAAGACTAAAGGATCGTTAAGCCACTCAGGCTGGCTCATGTGACATGAAACCAATCGCATTTTTGCGCGAGGTGCGGCGCGCTGCAATCCGGCCCGCACGGGTCAAGAAAACGCCTCCGGCGTCGGACCATGGTATGATCAGCAAAATTGCGCCATTTTAGCGGCTTGGAAACCCAGGAGTAGCCCTTCATGAGCAGCACCAGCGATTATACCCCCCCCAAGGTCTGGACCTGGAACAAGGCCAATGGCGGGCGCTTTGCCAATATCAACCGCCCCATCGCCGGCCCGACGCATGACAAGGAATTGCCGGTGGGCCGCCACCCTTTGCAGCTTTACTCGCTGGGCACGCCCAATGGCCAAAAGGTGACGATCCTGCTGGAGGAGCTTTTGGCGCTGGGCCACACAGGCGCTGAATATGACGCCTGGCTGATCCGCATTGGCGAGGGCCAGCAATTCGGCAGCGGTTTTGTCGCGGTAAATCCCAATTCCAAAATTCCCGCCCTTTTGGATCGCAGCGGGCCAAAGCCCATTCGCGTTTTCGAAAGCGGGGC
>JADCFR010000132.1 GCA_020249415.1 Roseomonas sp.
GCATTGCGGATTTCTTCCAGAAACACGCTATCCACGCGGCGCAGCAGATCGGCCTTTTCGCGCGTCACCTCTCCTGGAATGCGAATGGCAAGGCCCGGTCCCGGGAAGGGGTGGCGGCCCACGATTTCTTCCGGGATGCCAAGCTCGCGGCCCAGCGCGCGCACCTCATCCTTGAACAGGTCACGCAAGGGCTCCACCAGCTGCATGCGCATATGCGCGGGCAAGCCGCCGACATTATGGTGCGATTTGATCGTGACGGATGGCCCGCCGGTACTCAGTGTCTTAGTACCCAGCGGGCGGGAAGGCGGAGCCGGTAGCATCGGACGGTGGCTAACGGGTGCCACTCACCCTTAAGACACGTGGCCTTTACGTCAGTTAACAAGACCTTGAAAATGACACGTTTGTCCCAAAATACTGTAGCCATGAACAATGAAATTAACGCAGTTTACCCGGGTGGATCAAAGAACCGCGTCTCAAAGGCGGGTGCGGCAGTCCGCAACGGTGTGGAGACGCAGGAGGACCTGGACGTCATAAACGCTTGGCGCGCGGCCCATAAGCCAGTTCTCAACACCTTTCAGGCAATTCTTCGTAACCGGACCCAAAAAACCGACACAGTCGTCGCGCAACGACATAAGCGGAAGCAAACGATCTTTGATAAGCTCCGCCGCTTCCCGAAAATGGAGTTGCATCGAATGGACGATGTGGCGGGCTGCCGACTTATCTTCCCAGATGTGAAAGCGCTACACGTCTTCCGCGAGGCCCTGCATAAGGCACGTTTCCGACATAAGCGACGCAACAATCCTGAGAAATATGACTACATCAAGCATCCAAAGTCCACTGGTTACCGTGGTATCCATGACGTGTATGAGTACGACGTCAACTCCGCTGTTGGGCAGACTGCGAAAGGACTACTCATCGAGATTCAGTATCGTACTGCGGTCCAGCACGCATGGGCGACAGCCGTCGAAGTGATCGGTTTTATCACTTCGAGCCAACCTAAATTTCAGCAAGGCGATAGGCGCTTTGAGACCGTGATGCTTTATGCGAGTGAAATAATTGCCCGCGCCCATGAGGGACTCACCTCGTTTCTAGCAAACGAATCGGACGCCGAGATTGTGCGGCGGTTCGTGGAGTTAGACCAAGAACTCGGGCTTCTTGCCCTACTGCGCGGGTTGAATGCGGTCGACAGTGTTGCTAGTTCCAACAGGAACGTTATTCTGATCTTCGGCGAGACGCTTGAGGTCCGCAGCTTCGCGACTGCCAACGAAGCGATCCAATCGCTCTTCGAATTGGAGAAAGCTAACCCCGGCAAGGACATCGTGCTGGTGCGCGCGGATACAAGCGACGACGTACGGAACGCCTTCCGAAATTACTTCTCTGATGCCCGTGAGTTTATCGGCCTTATCGAGTCAGGTCTCAGGATTCTCGCGCAGCGAGTTTCGGCGGTAGTGGCTGCGGCACCTCCGTGATGGGCTCGCCTAAATCGCGTGATTCGTGAATATTCATCTAAATGTTTCGTGACGTCACGCTGAACAAGGCGGCTAAAGTCTTGAAGGAGACCCACAAGTCTCCCGCAACATTTATTGCCATCAGAATTTTAGACCCATCGGGCTTCTAGAAGATCGTTTTCAGAGCAGACACTTTGTTAGCGGTCTTCCATTCTCTGATCTCAAATCTCACTCCCACTCAATCGTTCCCGGCGGCTTGCTTGTGATGTCATAGGTCACGCGATTGATCCCGCGCACCTCATTCACAATCCGCGCCGCAACGCGATTAAGAAAGCCCATATCAAAGGGATAGACATCCGCCGTCATGCCATCCGTGCTGGTCACGGCACGTAGTGCGCAGGCTTGGTCGTAACTCCGCCCATCACCCATCACACCAACAGTGCGGACAGGCAGCAGCACGGCAAAAGCCTGCCAGATCGCGTCATACAAACCGGCGTTGCGGATTTCTTCCAGGAACACGCTATCCACGCGGCGCAGCAGATCGGCCTTTTCGCGCGTCACTTCTCCTGGAATGCGAATGGCAAGGCCCGGCCCCGGGAAGGGATGGCGGCCCACAATCTCTTCCGGGATGCCAAGCTCGCGCCCCAGCGCGCGCACCTCATCCTTGAACAGGTCACGCAAGGGCTCCACCAGCTGCATGCGCATATGCGCGGGCAAGCCGCCGACATTATGGTGCGATTTGATCGTGACCGATGGCCCGCCGGTTGCCGAGACACTTTCGATCACATCCGGATAAAGCGTGCCCTGCGCCAGAAAATCCGCGCCCCCCAGCTTGTTCTGTTCATCTTCAAACACGTCAATGAATAATCGCCCGATGGTCTTGCGCTTCACCTCCGGGTCCGTCACGCCGGAAAGCTGGCGCAGAAACAAATCCGATGCATCGCGATGGATCAGCTTGATGTTGAAGCGATCCCGAAACGTGCTGACGACCTGTTCGCTTTCATTCGCGCGCATCAGCCCGTGATCCACATAAATGCAGGTCAATTGATCGCCAATCGCCTCATGAATCAGCACTGCAGCGACCGAGCTATCAACACCGCCGGAAAGCCCGCAAACAACGCGCCCTTTGCCCACCTGAGCACGAATGCGCGCTACCGCTTCCTGGCGGAAACCGGCCATGGTCCAATCGCCGGCGCAGCCGCAAACCCCATGCGTGAAGTTCCTGAGCAACGCCGCGCCATGCGGCGTATGCACCACTTCCGGGTGGAACATGGTGCCGTAAAACTGCCGCGCATCATCGGCGATTACGGCGAAGGGCGCGCCTTCACTGCTCGCGACACTGCGAAACCCAGGCGGCAGCGCGGTGATGCGATCACCATGGCTCATCCATACCTGTTCACGCGCGCCCTTGGCCCAAACCCCGCGCGTAATCGCGCATTCACCAGTTATGTCCACAAAGGCGCGCCCGAATTCGCGATGCTCGGAAGGCTCCACCACGCCCCCCAATTGCGCCGCCAAAGTTTGCTGACCGTAACAAATACCCAAAACCGGTACGCCAAGCGCGAAGACCGCCTCCGGCGCGCGCGGGCTTTCACCCTCATTCACACTCGCCGGCCCGCCGGATAGAATAATCCCACGCGGTGCAAAGGCACGGATGCGTGCCTCGGGCGCATGATGAAAGGGCCAAACCTCGCAATAAACGCCGGATTCGCGGACGCGGCGCGCAATAAGCTGCGTCACCTGGCTACCGAAATCGAGGATCAGCACATGATCGTGCCGGGGGGAGGAGTCGTGCTGTTGAGCGGCCATGCCGGCTTGCACCACAAGCCGCGCCGTCCGGCAAGTTAGGGGTTTTTTTGGTCGCATTTTCCGAGTCGCCAAGTGGGTCCACTTGGCTTGAAAATGCTCCAGGCTTGGTCGCATTTTCCGAGCCGCCAAGTGGGTCCACTTGGCTTGAAAATGCTCAAGCCTCCGGCGCCGCAGCGGTGGCCGCCAGCAGCGTGTCAATCGGCTCCCATAGCAGCGCCATCTGCTCCACCGGCTGGCCGCCCACGCGGGTCTGGCCGCGCGCGACCACGCGCCCGCCCAGATGGCGGTAGAACCATTGGGTTGGATTGTCCTTCAGCACCCAAACCATGGCCGAACGGCAACCTACCACGCGCAAATGTGCCGCCGCTGCGCGCATCAGCCGCCGCCCCGTGCCGCGGTCCCGGTAATCCTCAGTCAAATAGAGCGTATTGATCTCCCCATCGGCCAAGCCCCCTCGGCGGGATCGCCCGCCAGAGGCAAAGCCGATGATCGTCGCCTCATCCGGGGCGCTGCCTTCCGGCGCGTCATCACCGGATGCGACCGCGACAAACACGGCATAGCCGCCGCGCCTATCGAACATATCGCGCTGATAGGAAGCGGCCAGGCGCGTCGCGGAAAGCCCGGCCAGATAGGCATCGGGCAGAATGCCGGCATAGGCGCTGCGCCATACCGCGACATGCAGCGCGCCAATTGCCGCGGCATCGCTGGCACGGGCGCGGCGGATCGCGATCATGGCTTTCTTTCCAGTACAGCGCAGAAGAATCCATCCGTAGCCTGCGCACCCGGAGAAAGCCGCAACCATGGCCCGGCGCAAGGCTGCGCGACATCAGGGCATAGACCAGGCCATAGCACTTCAAGCGCCATTGGTGCGAAATCCGGGTTGCTTGCCAGGAAGCTTTCCATCTGCTGCTCATTCTCCGCGGGCAATACAGAGCAGGTAGCGTAGACCAATCTGCCGCCAGGGCGCACTAATTCTCTTGCCCTGTCGAGAATGTTATTTTGCACCGCAACAAGCTCGGCCAAATCGACCGGGCGGGTGCGCAGCCGTGCATCCGGGTTGCGCCGCCAGGTGCCGGTGCCGGTGCAGGGCGCATCCACCAAGACGCGGTCAAAACTGCCGGCGCGGCGCTTGGCCCAGCGATCCCCGGCGACCAATAAGTGCCTCTCGGCATTATCCACCCCGGCGCGGCGGAAGCGCAAAGCCGCCCCTTCCAACCTGGGCGCCGAGGTATCGCAGGCGGTGATCTTGCCCCGATTGCCCATGGTGGCGGCCATGGCGAGAGTCTTGCCCCCAGCGCCAGCGCAGTAATCGGCCACGCGCATGCCGGGGCGGGCATCGGCCAGAAGGGCGATCAATTGGCTGCCTTCATCCTGCACCTCGATCAGGCCGGATTTGAAGGCCGCCGTGCCGGTCACTGGCCGGCGGGATGGCACGCGTAGCCCCCAGGGGGAAAATTGGGTGGGTTCGGTGGCAATACCCTCGGCGGCCAGGGCAGCAGCGGCTTCCGCCCGCGTGCCGCGCAGCAGGTTGGCGCGGAGATCAAGCCCAGCCGGTTCTTCCATGGCAGCCGCTTCCGCGGCCAAATCCGCGCCGAAACGCGCCTTGAAATCGGGCAGCAGCCATTCGGGCAGGTTCAGCCGAACCGCTTCCGGCATATCCGGGTGTGACAAATCCCGCCCGGCCATGATGCGCACGGCACGGGCTTCGGCGGCATTGGGTGGGGCCGCGCCATAGCCTTCGCCCGAAAAGCCCCGGCCGATATCGGCCTCCGTCCAGCGCGCCACCAGCACCAGATAGGCCATCAGCAATAGGCGCGGCGTGGGCTCAGCCGGCAACCGCGCCAGATTCCAATCCAGCCGCAGCCTTTGCCGCACCACGCCCCAGACCCATTCGCTGACCGTGCGCCGATCCCCCCCACCAATAAAGCGCCGGGCGCGGAAAAAATCACTCGCCACCGCATCGGCGGGACGGCGACGGGCATCGGGGGCAAAGCATTGGGCTTCGAGTGCGCTCAGCAGCTCGATAGCCGCGGCAAGTCTGGCGGAAGGGGTCACCGGGGAAGCATCAGGGCAGAAGCGGCCCCTGGCAAGGCCCACCCCCCTTCACCTTTTGCGCTGCCTTGTTTTAGGCTGCGTTCAGAAACGGCGAGGCACATCGCCCAAAACGACTTGAGGAAGCGCTGCATGCATCTTGGCTTGTTCATGATGCCGCTCCATCCACCGGGGCGGCCCATGCATGAAACCCTGGCAGAGGATACGGAAAAATCCCTGCTCGCGGACCGCCTGGGCTTTCAGGAGGTCTGGGTGGGGGAGCATTTCTCCGCAACCTCTGAACCCATTGCCTCGCCCTTGATGTTCATGGCGGGGCTGGTGCATCGCACGAGCCTGACTTTCGGCACCGGCGTCATCAACCTGCCCAACCACCACCCGGCCATTGTGGCGGCGGAGGTCGCGCAATTCGACCATATGGCGCAGGGCCGCTTCATGATGGGGATTGGCGCGGGGGGCCTTTCTTCCGATTTTGAGCTCTTTGGCGATGTCGAGCCCAAGGAACGCGGCAAGCGCATGGTCGAATCGATTGAGACCATCCAGCGCATTTGGACGGCTGAACCGCCTTATGATGTCGGCGGCGAAACCTGGCCGGTGAAGATTTCGCGCAATGTGCTGCCGCAATATGGAGTGGGCTTCATGCCGAAGCCCTTCCAGCCGGGCGGGCCTTCCATTCATGTCTCCGCCCGGTCCAAGGATTCGCAGGGTGTCGCACTGGCGGCCAAGCGCGGCTGGGGCGTGATCAGCGCCAATTTCGTGGCACACCGGATCCTGGCCGGCCATTGGCAGAGCTTCGCTGCGGGCTTGCGCGAACCCGGCCAGGCGCCGGATGGCGCGCGCTGGCGCATGGCGCGAAATTTCGTGATTGCCGCGACCGATGCCGAAGCCCGCGCCCGCGCGACCGCGCCTGAAGGCGCGACACGCTATTACTTTGACTATCTGGGAAGCCTCGCGAAGCGCGCGGGGCTCGCCGCCACCATGACGCCGCGCGATAACATGGACCATAACGCCGCAACGGCCGAGGATATGATAGACGCCTGCGTGATCGCCGGCAGCCCGCGCACCGTTTTGGACAAGCTGATCGCGCTGCGTGAGGAAGCCGGGCCTTACGGCCATGTGCTGATGGCAGGGCTTGATTGGTCCGGCCCCAATGCGGCTTGGGAGGCTGAGAGCATGGCGCGTTTGGCGCAGGAAGTGATGCCCAGGCTGCGCCAGCATCTTGATCGGCGCGCGGCGGCGGAGTGAACCAAAAAAACTGAGGGGTGGGCGCAGATTTCCACCATGGGTGTCGATTCTTCAGAAGTTTATTTACGAATCTCGGCTAGATTAGCTTCATGACGAAAACCATCCCCGGCGGCATCAATGCCGCGATGAATGCGACGCTGAGCGGCATGCAGCGAGCCGTGGAGCGTCTGGAAATGGCGGCAATACGCCTAGCCAATACTACCGCAGCGCCAGAACGGCCTGTCTATGTCCCGCCCATCCCACGAGAGGGCATCGGTTCCGGCATTGCCGCCATTCAAGGGCAGGAAGCCCTGGAGACGGCCTTTGTAGACGTCATGATCGCAAAACGCGCTTATGAAGCCAATGCCAAAGCGTTTCGTTTCATCTCAGCGACCGAGGATTGGCCCTTCAACCGAGGGTTCTAAGCTGCGCGCCTGATCGGCGTAGGTCGAATGACCGAAGCCGTGAATCAGCCGCGTCTTCTAAGAACTAAAGTAGTCCAAGGCCCAACATCTATTCTGCGTTCAAGCACCAGGCCCTGACGGCGATGCGCCGCCAGCACCATGCGCGCCTGCGTGCCGAGAAGCCCGGCCAAAATGGCCGTTCCCTGCGGTGCAAGATGCGCCGCCAATTCTCGCGCCATGGCGCAAAGCGGGCGCGCCAGAATATTGGCGAAAACCAGATCATAGCGCTTGCCCTGCAACCGCCGATCACGCCAGCCATCCGCCAATAGCGCGCGCATCTGCGCCGACAGCCCATTCAGCCGCGCATTTTCCGCACAAATACGCACCGACCATGGTTCGATATCCGTCGCCGTCACCGGCACATGCAAAAGCTTCGCCGCCGCCATGGCGAGAATGCCCGAACCACTGCCCAGATCCATGACGCGCCGCGGACAGCGATGCGCCATCCCTTCAAACGCCATCAGGCAGCCTTGCGTGGAGGCA
>JADCFR010000133.1 GCA_020249415.1 Roseomonas sp.
CGCTGGGCAAAGCCGGAACCGAAAACGGAAAAGTGGATATGCGCCGGGCGCCAATCATTGGCACGGTTGCGGAAGGGATAGGGGCCTGGCTTGACGGTACGGAAGGCGTAGCGGCCTTCGGCATCTGTCAGGCAGCGGCCACAGCCGCCAAAATTCGGATCAATCGTGCCGATGTAATTATCGTTGCGGTGACGATAGCGGCCAGAGGCATTGGCCTGCCAGCATTCCACTAGTACACCCGCTTCCGCCCTTGCGTTGCCAGCCAGGACACGACCATGCACGATGATGCGTTCACCAATCGGCTCCCGGACTGCGCGTAATTGCGGATCAGGTCGCCATCCAGCGGGCCAAGTTCCTGCGGGCCAAAGGTTGGGCCCGTTGCTTCGGCAAGCGAGGTCCTTAGCGATATCAAGGGCCGCATTGGCCCACGATAGGTGCTGGTCTTGTAGATGGGCGCAATCGCCGGCGCGTGCTGCTGCCAATCGCGCTGGATGAAATCGGTGATACCAATCATGCGGCATTCCCTTTGATCAGGCCGAGCCATTTTCGGGCTTTGGCGGCGGTTGCCATTTTCCCACCACGGGCAACCAGAGCCGGATCGGATGGCGCAAGGCTATTGCGATCCATCAGTGTTACCCGTGCACGCCGCTTTTCCCCTAGACAGACAAAAAGGGCGGCAGCCGAAGCCGCCGCCCCATGGGCTTACTCGGCGGTGATGCCGCGGGCGCGGATCAGTGCGCCCCATTTTGTGCTTTCGGCGCGCAAATAGGCGGGCCATTGTTCCGGGGTGCCCGGTGTCGGGGAAATCGAATTTTGGCGCAGCCGTTCCAGCACTTCGGGGTTACGCATCGCGGCATCCTTCGCTGCCGCGAGACGCGCTACGATGGGTGCCGGCGTACCGGCAGGCGCCAGCAGCGCAAAATTACTGGTGGCTTCAAAGCCCTGGAAGCCGCTTTCCGCGATGGTCGGGATTTCCGCTGCCAGCGGATTACGCTCCAGCGTGCTGACGCCAATGGCGCGAATCTGGCCAGCCTGCATCAGCGGCAGCGCTGTCACACCATCCACCATGGCCACCTGCACTTCATTGGTGATCAGCGCCTGCACCGCTGGCGCGCCGCCGCGATAGGTGACGTTTTCGATCTGGATGCCGGCCGCACGTAGGAACAATTCGGTCGCGAGGTGCGCTGAAGAACCCGCGCCAGAAGACGCGTAAGACATGCGCCCTGGCGCCGCCTTGGCCGCCGCAACAAGACCCTGAATGTCATTCACGCCAATACGCGGATTGACGCAAAGGAAAATCGGCGAAACGGCGATGCGCCCAATGCCAACAAAGGCGGTTTCATCATCATAGCCGCGATTGGGGAAAAGATGGCGCGACATGGCATAGGTGGAATTCACGCCCAGCAATAGGGTGTAGCCATCCGGCCGCGCACGCGCGACAGAGGCATGACCCACCGTGCCGGAGGCGCCTGGGCGATTATCAACCACGAAATTGCCGTTCAATTCACGTCCAAGCGCCTGGGCCATGACGCGGCCGACGAAATCAGTTGAACCACCAGCAGCCCAGGAGACGACAATGGTCACCGGGCGATTGCTTGGATAGGCGGCATCACCGCTTTGGGCCTGCGCCGTCGTGGGACGCAAAGCCCCGCCGCCGGCCAGGAGGCCGAGCGAAGCCAGGGCAAAATGCCGACGATCAAGATTCATGAGAACTCCTCCAGCGTTGTTTTTGGCGTGGGCACCGTTCTTGAGGTGGACGCCGCTTGAACTGTATTGTATGTACTGGTTAGTACAAACATGAGTCAAGCAGTTTTTGAGGCCGCCGCGACCGGCCTGGGAGTAATTGGATGCAAAGCTGGGATGAAGCGCCGTCGGTGCTGGCCGGCCTGATCGGCAAGGGAATTGGCGGTTCACGCAGCCCGGCCCTTCATGAACGCGAAGGGGCGGAACAGGGCCTTAGGCTAGTTTACCGTCTGATTGATTTGGATTTTTTGCACCTTGGGCCAGAGGCCCTGCCAGAATTGCTGCTGGCGGCTTCTCGCCTCGGCTTTGCCGGGCTCAACATCACCTTTCCCTGCAAGCAGAAAGTCATTCCCCATTTGGATGAAATCTCGCCGGACGCTGCTGCCCTGGGCGCGGTGAATACTGTGGTGCTGAAGGGGGGGCGGCGGTTTGGCCACAACACGGATTGTTCTGGCTTTGCTGAAGGGTTTCGCCGCGGTCTGCCCGATGTGCCACGTTCTGAGGTGGTGCAATTGGGCGCGGGGGGTGCGGGCGCGGCAGTGGCGCATGCGCTTCTGGCGGAGGGCACCGAAAAGCTTTGGGTCAGCGATACGGATCAAGCGCGCGCGGAAGCCTTGGCGGGAGATTTATGCCAACGTTTTGGCCCGAGGCGCGCTGAGGCGGTTCAGGATTTGGCAAAGACGATCAGAACCGCAAATGGCCTTGTGAACTGCACGCCGGTTGGCATGGCGAAGCTGCCTGGCTTGCCGTTGCCCGCGGCCCTCGTGCAATCGCATCTTTGGGTCGCCGATATCGTCTATTTCCCGCTGGAGACAGAATTGCTGCGGCTCGCACGGGAAAGGGGCTGCCGCACGCTGGATGGCGGCGGGATGGCCGTGTTCCAGGCAGTTGGTGCCTTTCGGCTTTTCACGGGGCGTGAGCCAGATAGCGAACGTATGCTGCGCCATTTTGCGCAACTCTCCGCCAGGAATGGCGATTTGCGCGCGGCCTGAAGCGCTTTAGGGGGAGACGTAGCGGAGCACGGTTTCCAAAACCATGCGCCGATGCGCTGCCGCCACTTTTGGCGCCTGCAAATCGCGCCCGAAAATGGCGCGAAGCGTATGGCGATTGGAAACTCGATAGAAGCAAAAACTGCTGATCAGCAAATGCACGTCCAGCGGATCAAGCCCGCGCCGAAAACTGCCATCCCGTACGCCCCTATCCAGGATTTGCTTCAGCAGCCCAATAATCGTGGCATTGCGTGACCGGATGGTGGGGGAGGCTGAGACGATCCGTGCCTCATTGATGTTTTCGGTGCTAACCAGCCTGACAAATTCGGGGTGGGAGGCGTGATGATCAAAGGTAATTTCAACGAGCTTCCGCAGCGCCTCAGCCGGCTTCAGCCCCACAAGTTGTAAGTCCTTTTCGGCATCTCGCATTCCGCCATAGAGAAGTTCAAGCACAGCGGCGTAGAGTTTTTCCTTACTGCCGAAATAGTAATAGATCATTCGCTTGGTGGTGCGGGTGCGTGCCGCGATATCATCCACGCGCGCGCCAGCCAGGCCCTTGTCACTGAATTCGGCTACGGCCGCGGCCAATATTTCGCGCCGGGTTTCTTCCGGGGCACGGGTCTGAGCGCGCGGAGTGATTTGTTTGCTGGCCATTTATGTACTCATCGGTTCGTTCAAAATTACATAGCATGATCATGGTGTCGAAGACTACTGGATCTATTTAGTATCAGTTATTTCGCTCTTCATTCTTTGCACAAGCCAGCAAGAAATCAGTAGCCACAGACAGCACGGTAAAAGAGTCTCTCCCCAAAATTTTGTATGAAAGACCATATTTCGCAATGCCCTCCATAAGGTCGTTCATGTATGTTTTTCGATACAAAGGGCGCTGTGCCTCACAACCTCTCCAACACCCTAAACCCGCGCGACGACAGCGGCAGACTATCCCGGCTGATGGCGGCGTCCTCGCCGGGCGCGTTCATCGCACCCCAGATGGCGCGGCGGTTCCGCTCGGCCATGGTGTCGCCAAGTTCCGCAATCCACAGGGTATCCCGCGCCGCGCCAAGGCGGCGGAGCATGTCGCGATGCTGGTTACGCGCCTCGGCAGAGGAAAGCGCTGGCAAGGTGAATGCTGCCATGCGCGGGTTCACGATGGCAGGCACAGGAAACTCTGCGCCAGTGTAGGGATTGCGGTCGCGCCGATCGAGCATTACGCGGCCTTCGCGAATGCCATAGGCAGTGCCGCGCTGCAGCCGCCAAAGCTGCCCCGCAACAAGCAGGCCAATGTCCATGTAAGGCGCCGCACCATCGGTCAGATCAATGCGGAGATACCGAACCGTGACCGGCGCAGGAAATACCAGCACGACATTCCCCAGGCTTTCATCCTGCGCCTCAGCATTCACCAGCCCGGTGTCAGCCAGCGTCACGCTGAGATTCGCGACATTCGAAAGCCGCGCTTGTACCATTGCCCCCGCGCCAAGCGTCGTGGAAATCAGCGCGATACAATCGACCGGCACCTCAGCCCCCAGGTCTGCGGTGATGCTCGCACTACTCCCCATCAACCGCGCACGCCGGCGCGGCTGCGGATCCTGCAGGTTCGTGATCGGCATGGTGGCAATGCTCGCCTGCGCCGAGGCCACGCTGCCCGTCGCCACCCTGTCCTGCTGCAAGAACGCCCCCGGCATATCAGCCCGCCCCCCAGAGTGTAATTTCCACCCGCCGCGCCGTCAGGCTTTCCCGCCAGCCGACGACGACACCGACAAACCCCTCGTCAAAGCCAAAAGCCGGATAGGTGATGCGCCCGATCTGCCCGATCTCGATCTGGCCAAGGAACCGATCCGTCAGCACGCGGACCATGCGCGGGCCCGCTTCCAACACGGTGCGCCATTTCTCGGCACGCGCCAGGGCCTCAGCCTCGGTCCAGTAAGCGGCGGGGAATGAGATTTCGCGCTGCTGCGCGACGCGCGACGTGATCAGGCTGCTCTCCGCCCGGGCAAAGCTGCCTTCCTGCGACAGGCGCTGCCGATCCGCCGCCGCGACACTGCCAGCCATATTGGACAGCGGCGCATGGTTGCGCCCCCAGCGCACTGCAATGGCGCGCGGCAGGGGCCGCATGCTGGCAGGCAGTGGCAAGGGCTCGCAGGCCAGCACGCAAGCCGAGGGCAGATCGAATTGCGGTGCATCGGTTGCCAAGGGATCCGCAAGCCGCA
>JADCFR010000134.1 GCA_020249415.1 Roseomonas sp.
GGAAATAGACCCCGAAAGCACGGATGCAGAAGAATTGCGGGAGGATTTCACCATCGACGAAATCCTGGATGCCGAGGGCGATCCGCAGCATCGTGGCATTGTGCGCCTGCGCCTGCAAACCGAGCGCAGTGAAGCAGGCTATTGGCGCGACACCGGCGCGCTTTCGGTGCCGTGAGGATCAGGCCATGACAACACCGAATGCCGAAAACGAGGCCCTGGCGCAAAGCTGCGATGCGGTGGCCGATGCCGCGCAGGGGGCGATTGAATGGATTGCTGGCGCAGGCGACATAGTGCGTGAAGAAGGCCCTGCCTTGGCGCGCGACTTCCGGCGCGAAGGCTTGCGCGCGCGCAAGCTTGCCAATGCTGCGCGCCGGCCCATGTGCGTTTCTGTCTTTGGCCCAAGCCAACAGGGAAAAAGCTATCTGATAGCCTCCCTGGCGCGGAAGGAAGGCAAGCCCACCACGATCCGCTTCGGGGAGGAGCTGCGCGGCTTCAACCGCGACATCAACCCCGATGGCGGCAAGGAATCAACCGGTCTGGTCACACGTTTCACGACGCGGCCAGTGACCGGCATGCCCGGCATGCCCGTGGTCTGCCGCATGCTGTCCGAAACGGACATCGTGAAAATCATGGCCAATGCCTTCATGGAGGATTTTGACCGTGACACGGTGATCCCGCTTGACGGCAGCGTGATCGAAGCAAGCCTGGCAAAAGCCCGCGCGAAGGCCGCGCCGGCGGCTCTAGGCCGACTGAATGACGATGATATCTATGATTTATTCGAGTATTTCGAACGCTACTTCCTGAACCATCCGACGCATCTGGCGCTGAAGCCCGGCGCCTGGCGCGAAATTGAAAGTCTCGCACCACGCCTCGCCATTGCCGATCGGGTGGAGCTTTACGGCCTGCTTTGGAACAATACGCCAACCATGACGGCGACTGCGCTGAAATTGGTTCAGGCGCTGGCGCAGCTCGATTTTCCGGAAGAAGCTTGCTGCCCGATGCTGGCAGTGGAGCCCAAGGCGCAGAGCATTATTGATGTCGAGACCATGTCCCATCTTGGCAAAGGTGATGGTGATCCCGTGCCGGTGGCGACCCGCGCCGGGCGCCGCGCGGAATTGCCGCGCGCGGTGCTGACCGCCGTTGTTGCCGAATTGCAGTTGCAATTGGAAGACAAGCCCTTCGATTTCTTTGACTATACGGATCTGCTCGATTTTCCCGGTGCGCGCGGGCGCGAAAAATACAACGCCGCCAAGGCCGAGGAAGTGGCGCAAAGCGATCTTTTCATGCTGCTCCGGCGCGGCAAGGTTGCCTATCTTTATCAGCGCTATCTGGCGGAACAGGAACTGACTTCCATGTTGCTTTGCCTGAAGCACAGCAACCAGGAAGTGCGCACCGTGCCTGCCATGGTGCGGAACTGGATTGATGGCACGCATGGCGCCACGCCGGAGGCGCGAAAGGGCCAGGATGTCGCCTTGTTTCTGGTGCTGACTATGTTCGACATGGAGTTTGAAATCAAAGGCGGCGCAGAAGACAATGTGGAACGCTGGTCCACACGATTGAAGACGACGATTTTCGAATTCCTGGGTCTGGGCCATGATTGGCCATCGGAATGGGTGCCGGGGCAGCCCTTCAACAATACGTTTTGGCTGCGCAACCCTGAAGTGCTGAACAAGGGGCTTTTGGATTATGACGCCAATGGTCGCGAAGTGAGCTTCCGCGATCCGGAACGTGTGGCGCGGCTGAAGGCGAATTTCCTTGCCAGTCCGGATGTGCAAAAGCACTTCGCCGATCCAAAACGCGCCTGGGAAGCGGGCATGGCGTTGAATGATGGCGGCATTGGCTATCTTTCCGAAAAGCTCCGCCCGGTGTGCAACCCTGCGCTCAAGCGCCGTCAGGTGCAGGGGCAGTTGGGTGACCTGGCCAAGCGCATGGCGGGAAGGCTGGAAGGCTACCATGTCTCCGGTGATCTTGATGCGGAACTGGCCAAACGCCGGGCTGAGGCGCGGCTGGTCGGGCGGCAATTGCTCGCTTGTGCGGAAGCTCAGGCCTTTGGGCTATTGCTGCGCGAATTGCAGGTGCAGGGCGAAACCTTGGCTGAGCTGTTCCGCCGCCAGCAATTGGCTGCCGCCGAGACACCTTCTGCGGTGACCGCGCCGGTCGGGCGTAAGACCAGCGCGCGGGAATTGCGGAGCGAATTTGAAGCGCTGTTTGAAGATGATCCCGCGCCCGCTGCCCCGGTCGAGGAAGCGGAAGAAGGCCCGCGCGATCAGGCTGATCTTTTCGCGGAGGCTGCGGTGGCGGAATGGTTGCAGAACATGCATCGCTTCGCCGCGCGCAATGACAGCCCTGAATTATTCCGCATGGACCGCGAAGCCATTGCGACATTGGTTGCGCAGCTTGCTGCCGGCGCGCGGCGCCTGAAGCTGCGCGAAAACATCGCAACGCGCATGCGGACCGAGGCGGCCTATAATGAATCCATGGCCAATCGGCTGCTGAAACCGGTGATGATTGCCGAACGCGCGATCAATGATTTCGTCACCTGGATGGGTTTTGACAGGATGCCGGTTGAAGCTCGCCCCAAGGCCGGGCGCGAAGGGCGCAGCATTTTCATCCGCCCGCCCGCGCCCGCCGATGACATGCCGCGGCTTTCCGAAACCCCTATCGCCTATGACGCTGCGTTTTATGTGGATTGGGCAGTGGCCTTTGTGCGGCTGGTGGAAGACAATGTGCGTGGCGCGGGCGGTGCGATGGTGGATGAAAAATCCAATGCCCGGCTTGGCAACCTGCTGAATGGCCTGCGGAAAGTGGCCGCCTGAGACATGAAACGCAAAGGCCGCATTCCATGAATCCGCGTGTTGAAAATGATCGGCGCTTTTCCCTGGGCCATGCGCGCATCACCATTGCTGGCCTGCAAGTGCCGGCTGATGGTGGCTTTCGGATCATGCGCGAAGGCTATGCGGCGGCCAATCTCGGGCGGCGTGGCTGGCAGGTGCAGGAAGAAAAACTGACCCCTGTGGAAATCCGCCAGGAAGGTGCTGACACTGTTCTGGTGCTTGGCCCAAGGCTGACGCGGCATCTGGAACCCGGCCCGCTGGTTTTTCTATTGCCTGCTGCCGGTTTGGAAACAAGCCTGTTCTGGCCTGATGATATCGACGTCTTCGACGGCGAATTACCGCCAGACCCGGTGATGCCGCGAGAGCCGGAAGTGGCACTAAAGCCGCCGCCGATTGCCGCAGCGCCGACCCCGCCGCCGCCACCCGCGCCATTGCCATCGCCGCGCGAAGATGTTGTGGTGAAGCCGGTAGAGGAAGGCAAATCACGCATACCATTGATGGCCGGCATAGGGCTATTGCTGCTTGCCGTGATTGGCGGCGCTGCGTGGTGGTTCACCTCCACACCACAACCTGCACCCGTCGCAACGCCAGCACCAACGCCGCCCGCGCCACCAGCGCCAGCGCCGCCCGCGCCACCTCCGGCCCCGGTTACAGCGGAGCGGCCTTGGCTTGAACGCAGCGATGGCATGAACCTGCGCGATCTGGTGCAATCTGCCTCGGATGCTGCCGCGATCCACGCCGCAGCGCTTAGGCGCCAGGCAGCCGGGCGGCATGATGATGCGTTGGTGCTGTTTGAAGAAGCGGGCGAACGCGGCCATGCGCCAGCACTGACCGCCGTGGCGCGGTTGTATGACCCGATTGGCTTTGTGGCTGGCCGCCCCTTCCGCGCGCCTGACCCGCGTGCGGCGGCGCGCTATTATCGCGATGCGGTGCAGAAGGGTGATGCGGCAGCGGAAGCGCCGCGCGCCGCGCTCAAGACCTGGCTGGAAGAACAGGCGCGCGCGGGCAATGGGACAGCAGAAACCGCACTCAGGGAGTTTTGGCCATGATGTTGCGTCACGCAATTTTGGCGCTGGTGCTCGGCCTTTTCTGCGCTACGCCCATCATGGAAGCCAGTGCGCAGCAAGCCGCGCGCCAACCGTTGCTGATGGAAGGCCGCAGCACGTTATTCCAGCGCGTGATCCTGCGCCCTGGTGCGCGCCTCGCGGAACGGCCGGATGCAAACGCGCCTTCCCAGCCCACGCCAGGCTTTGGCGTATTCTACATCTATGCACGGCAGGGCAGTGGGGCTGATGCCTGGCTTGAAATCGGCGCTGCGCAGGATGGCCGCACGCAAGGTTGGGTGCGCGCTGAGCGCACGATTGCTTGGAAGCAGACCATGGTACTGGCTTTCAACAATCCCGCCGGGCGTGACCGCGCCATGTTCTTCCGCGATGCCGAAACACCGCGCGCACTTTGGCTGAATACGCGCGGCGGTGCGGCCGAGGCGACACGGCTGCGCGAAGCGGCGCGCGCCAATACCGAAGGGCCGGTGATTGCGCTGGAGCCTGAGAATTTCATTGATATCACAAGGCAATTCTATCTGCTACCGATCATCTCGGCCCAGCGTGTGGAAAATGAAGCGGCGCAGGAAGCGCGGCTGCTGGAGGTGATCTCTGCCCCCGCCCAAGCTGCGCCACCGCCGCCCGCTGATCCGGATGCGCTCCGCAATTATCGCGGTGCGGTGGTTTTTGTGGTGGATACCACCATCAGCATGGGGCCCTATATTGAACGCACGCGCGAAGCGCTGAAGCGCGTAGTGGATCGTATTCGCGATACCGCCGTGCGTGACAATTTCCGCTTCGGCATGGTGGCCTTCCGCGATCATATGGGCGGCAATCCCAGGCTTGAATATGTCACGCGTATGGTCTCTCTGCCTGATCTGGCCGAGGCTTCGGATGCGATCCTGCCGCGCCTCTCCCAATTGGCCGAAGCGCGTGAGAGCAATGAGGGCTTTGATGAGGATTCGCTCGCTGGCATCAAGCTCGCCTTGGATGAGGTGCCCTGGCAGCAATATGGCGGGCGCTTTGTCATTCTGATCACGGATGCCGGCGCGCGCGATGCGAAGGACCCGCGCAGTCAGACGCAAATGGGCCCGGAAGAAATGCGCCAATTGGCGCAGTCAGAAGCAAAGCAGGTTGCGATCTACGCCATCCATTTGAAGACTCCGGAAGGGCGCAACAACCACGCCCGTGCCGAACGGCAATACCGTGAACTCACGCGCTTCGGCGCGGCGGGGGAACTTTATTACCCGATCAATGAGGGCAATCTGGGCCAATTCGGCCAGACCGTTGATGCGCTGACAGATGCGCTACTGGCGCAAGTGGCTGCCGCCGTTGGGCGACCCATTGCCGGCATTCGGGCGCCGCAGAGCGCGGCGGAACGGCGCCTTTCGGAACAGGCAGAGATTGTCGGCACCGCCATGCGGCTTTCCTATCTGGGACGCGAAAGGCAACAAACCGCGCCTGATGTGGTAAGGAGTTTCGTGCTGGATCAGGAATTGAACCCGGCCGATCCGCGGCCGGAAAGGCGGCCTTTGGATGTGCGCGTGTTGCTCACGCGCAATCAGCTTTCTGATCTGGCGACGACCTTGCGCAATATCATCCAGGCACAAGCGGCGGCGCGGCTTTCACCGGAAAGCTTTTTTGAGCGCGTGCGCGCTGCCGCCGCCGCGACCGCGCGTGACCCGCGCCGCATGGCAGAGTTTCAGCGCCTGGGCGGGGCTTTTGGCGAATTCCTGCAGGATCTGCCCTATCAAAGCCAGATCATGGAATTCACGCAGGAAGAATGGAACAACATGGGTGCTGGGCGGCGCACTGAAATCGTCAATGCGCTGGAAGCGAAGCTGCGCCTTTATGAGGAATTCAATCGTCAGCCCTCGCTTTGGGTAAGCTTCGATGGCGGGCGCAATCCTGGTGAGGCGATGTATCCCGTGCCGCTGGATGCGCTGCCCTGAGGGCATGCATGAACCAAAACGCGCCGACCTTGTTATTGCAAGATGTGGTTATCCGCCATCAGGCGCCGGGCGGCGCGCCAGGTTTTGAACTGGTGGTCGAAGCCTTTTCCATCGCGCGTGGTGAGGCTGTTGCGCTGGTGGGGCCTTCCGGTTCGGGCAAATCCACCTTGCTCGATCTGTTGGCCTTGGCGCGGCGCCCAGCGCGTGCCGCGCAATTCCTGCTGACACCGCGCGATGGCAAGGCCATAGACCTGGCTGCACTTTGGCGCGCCCGTGATGAAAATCGCCTGACCGCCATTCGTGCTGCGCATTTCGGCTATGTGTTGCAAACGGGTGGCTTGCTGCCGTTTCTTTCCGTCCGTCGCAATATTGCACTGAGCCAGGCTGTGCTGGGCCGGCCTGATCCCGCGCATATCGAAGCCTTGGCAGCGCGGCTTGAGATTGCTGCCTTGCTGGACCGGATGCCTGCGTCACTTTCCGTTGGGCAAAGGCAGCGTGTCGCAATTGCGCGCGCCTTGGCGCATCGCCCAGAGATTTTGCTGGCAGATGAACCAACCGCGAGTGTTCATCCCGCCTTGGCGGATACGGTGATGGCGCTGCTGCTGGAACAGGCGCGCGAACAGGATACGGCGTTGATCCTGGCAACGCATGATCCAGATCGTGCCGCGCGTCATGGTTTTGCGCTGCTGCCGATCCA
>JADCFR010000135.1 GCA_020249415.1 Roseomonas sp.
CATGCGGCAAGCGCGGGAATGGCGACGGTGATCTGCTCCCCGGATGGGGATCGCACCCTGCATCTGGGCCCAGGCGGGGAGGAATTGCCCGCGCCCGAAGCGCATGGCGGCTTCTGCCTTGCCTGCCATGCCCTGCCGCAGGCGGGTCTCCCCGCCGCGCCCACGCTATCCACCCCGGCGGAACCCGGCAGCGCCACCCTCTGGCCTGCCGCTGGCGATACCGGCTGGCGCCCGGCGGCCCGCGCGCCGCCTTACGACCCGACAGGTCCCCCAGCTTTCGCTTGAAGCTGCCCGCAAGCGGGCCGCCAGAACAGCTGTCCCGTCATTCGACCTGCAAGGAAAACCTCATGTCCTCCCTCAACCGTCGCGCCCTTGGCGCGCTTATTCTTGGCCTGCCAGCCAGCGCCGCCCTCGCGCATGATTTCACCGCTGGTGATATTGCCATCGGCCATCCCTGGACCCGCGCCGCCGGCGCCAATGCCAATGGCGCGGGCTTCATGACGCTCCGCAACAATGGCGCGGCGCCTGATCGGCTGGTCTCCGCCGCCAGCCCTGCTGCCCGCGTCGTGGAACTGCATACCCATATCCGGGAAGGCGATGTCATGCGCATGCGCCCCGTGGCGGATATCCCGATCCCGCCGGGCCAGACCGTGCATCTCCGCCCGGGCGGGCTGCATATCATGCTGATCGGCCTGACTGAGCCGCTGCGCCAGGGGGCCAGCGTGCCGCTGACGCTGCGCTTTGAACGGGCGGGGGAGGTGCAGGTGACCCTCAGCGTCGAAGCTGCCGGCGCCCGCGGCCACGCGCATTGATAGGCCGGGGGGCCGCAAGCCCCCCCTTGCCACAAGGTTCGCTTGCCTTTGGCCCCCTTTCGGGCCAAAGAGCCCTCCGATCCTTCACTCCTGATTCTGCATGGAGGGCCTCGCATGGCCTCGTCCTTCGACCGTATCGCCGATATCATCGCTGAAAACAGCGAAGTCCCGCGGGATAAGATCCTGCCCGACAGCCATGTGATCAATGATCTCGGCATTGATAGCCTGGACTTCCTGGATATCGTCTTCGCTATCGACAAGGCTTTTGGCATCAAGGTGCCGGTGGAAGCCTGGACGCAGGAAGTGAATGCGGGCAATGCGCCGGCGGAGAAGTACTTCGTCATGAAGAACCTGGCCGAACGTGTGGATGAGCTGGTTGCGGCCAAGGCCGGCTGACCCCATTCCCAAGCCACGCGCCACCGAAACCACGGACCCCTGACGCGATGCGCCTGGAATATTTCCAGATGATAGATCGGGTGGCAGCGCGTGAAGGCGATGCCATCATTGTGGAAAGCCGCATCCCGGATGCCTCCCCGGTGTTTGAAGGGCATTTCCCTGGCCACCCGCTGATGCCTGGCGTGCTATTGGTGGAAACCATGGCGCAGGCTTCCGGCTGGCTGCTGCTTGATCTGATGGGTTTTGCGCGCATGCCCTTTCTGATGGCGGTGAAGGAAGCGAAGTTCCGCAGCTTCATCGGCCCCGGCACTTTGGTGCGCGTGCATGCCAAGCGCCTGCATGATGGATCAGGTTTTGCGGTGACCGAGGCGCGGATCGAAGCCGATGGCAAGCGCATCACCGATGCGGAACTCACTTTCCGCATCATGGATTACCCCGCGCCGGAATTGGCGGATGCCATGCGCGGGCGGGGCCGGGAATTGGGGCTGCTATGACAAGGCGCGATGTCGTCATTACCGGGATTGGCTTGGTATCCTCCTTGGGCGAAGGGCCTGAGGCGCATTGGGAAGCGCTGACCAGGGGCGCCAAGCCCGTAGTGGATGCGGCGAGCTTCGCGCCCTTCCCGGTGCATCCGCTGCCCGCGCTTAGTCTTGATGCGCAAATCCCGAAAAAGGGTGATCAGCGCCAGATGGAACCCTGGCAGCGGCTTGGCACCTATGCCGCCGGGCTTGCGATTGACCATGCCGGGGCGCGCGGCCTGGTTGCCGATATGCATTTGGTGGTGGCCGCCGGCGGTGGCGAACGCGACATCGCGGTGGATGAGGCGATGACGGCGGCGCTGACCAGCGCCACGCCGGAAACCTCCGGCGCATTGCTCAATGAAAAACTCGCGACTGAATTGCGGCCTACGTTGTTTCTGGCGCAGCTTTCCAACCTGCTCGCGGGCAATATCTCGATCGTGCATGGCGTGACAGGATCATCGCGCACGCTGATGGGGGAAGAGGAAGCGGCGGCAGACGCCATCCGCATCGCGGCCGCAAGGCTGGCGGAAGGGCGGGGCGAGATCGCGCTGGTCGGCGGCGCTTTTGCGTCTCAGCGTTGGGATATGGTGCTGCTTTATGCGCCGGGTGGCGTGCTGTGGCAGGGCGATTACGCGCCAGTTTCCGCGCGCGGCGCGGCGGGCGGGTTTATCCCCGGCGGCATGGCGGCGTTTCTGGTCTTGGAAACAGCGGAACATGCACGGGCGCGCGGCGCAACAGCACTCGCGCGGATTGGCGGCATTGCCAGCGATGCGGCACATCAGCGCGCGGGCGGTGGCAGTGCCGCGGCAGCCAAGGCGCTTTGGCAAGGCATGGCAGCGCCGCAGGCCGGGCTTGGCGTGATTTCCGGCATGACCGGTGTCGCTGAAGCGCGGGTTGAGGAAGAAGCCTTCCTGGCGGGGCTGGGCAGCGTACCGGTGCGGCGCAGTGCTTCCTTGCTTGGGCATGGGGTGGAGGCGAGTTTCCCGGCCAATGTCGCGCTCGCGGCACTCGCGCTATCGCGCGGTGGTTTCTATCCGGCGATGGACCCCGCCGATGCCGGTGATGGCGCAGTCGAGCGCATTCTGGTGACCGGCTTCGGCCAATGGCGTGGTGAAGCGCTTGCCCTGCTGGAGAAAGCGCCATGAAGGATCATCTGGGCCGCCCCTTGGTGGCGGTGACGGGGATTGGGCTGGTGAGCCCGCTCGGCTGGGGGCTTGAGAGGAATTGGGCGGCGCTGCTGGCGGGCACATCGGGCATTACGCGCATTCGCCGTTTCGCGACCGATCATTTGAAAACCACCATGGCCGGCATGGTGGATTTGCCGGAAGAAATCGCCGGCGGCGAACCCGTGCCCGCGCCGGTGCGCGTGGAACGCATGGCCGCTGCGGCTATTGCGGAGGCGCTGGCGGCGGCCGGCATGAAGGAAGGCGCTTTTGATGGCCCCCTCATGCTCGGCATGCCGCCGGTTGAGATGGAATGGCCGCAGCGTGTCGCACTGGCGCGGCGTGCTGGCGGGCCAGGCCATGCCGCACTTTCGGTGGCAAGCATTGGTCAGCGCGATTTGTATGAGACCTTCTTGTATGGCGGCGTCGGCGAAAGGCTCGCCTTGCGTTTCGGCACCAAGGGCGCGCCGATTGCCATCACCACCGCCTGCGCCACCGGCGCTTCCGCGATTCAATTGGGTGTTGAAGCCATCCAGCGCGGTGAGGCGAAATCCGCCATCGCGCTCGGCACGGATGGATCGGTGCAGCCGGAAGCGGTGATCCGGTTTTCGCTGCTCTCTGCGCTAACCTCACGCAATGAAGACCCCACCAAGGCATCACGCCCCTTCGAGAAATCCCGCGATGGTTTCGTGATGAGCGAAGGTGCGGCGGCTTTGATCCTGGAAGATTTGGAATATGCCCGCGCGCGCGGTGCTACCGTAATCGGCCTGGTGAGTGGCTGTGGCGAAAGGGCGGATAATTTCCACCGTACGCGATCGAACCCCGATGGGTCTTCCATTATTGGCGCCATGAAGAATGCCATTGCCGATGCCGGCTTACAGCCTGGTGATATCGGCTATGTCAATGCCCATGGCACCAGCACGCCGGAGAATGACAAGATGGAAGCGCTTGGCATGCGTGCCGTATTTGGTGAGGCGCCGCCGCCGATATCCTCCAATAAATCCATGATCGGCCATACGCTTTCTGCCGCAGGCGCGATTGAAGCGGCCTTCAGCCTGCTGACGCTGCGCGATCAAATCCTGCCACCCACCATCAACCATGTCGAACCGGACCCCACACTTGGGCTGGATGTGGTGCCGAATGAGGCGCGACGGGTTTCCGGCTTGCGCCATGTGCTCTCAAATTCCTTCGGCTTTGGCGGGCAGAATGTCTGCCTGGTGCTGAGTGCCGCGCCATGATGCGTGCGCTTCGCCTGCATGGGGATCGCGATCTGCGGCTGGAGAACGTGGCGCCGCCGCCGCCGCCCGCCGCGCATGAGGTGCAGCTTCGCATCCGCGCCGTTGCGCTGAATCATATTGATGTCTGGGGCTTTCGCGGCATGGCCTTCGCCAAGCGCAACCTGCCCCTGACGGTTGGCGCGGAAGCGGTCGGTGAGATTGTCGCAATTGGTTCTGGCGTGACCGGCTGGAAGATTGGCGATCATGTCGCGCCTTATGGTGCCGCGACCTGCGGCGTGTGCAAGGCGTGCCGTGAGGGGCGCGATAATCTTTGCGAAGATGTTGGCGGCGTCAAGGGCTTCCATTTGGATGGCTTCGCGCAGGAATTGATGAACCAGGATGCGCGGCTTTTGGTGCGCGTGCCGGCGGGACTTTCCTTCGAAGATGCCGCTTGTGGGCCGATCACCTTCTCGACCGTTGAACACATGCTGTTCGACAATGCCAAACTGGAAGCCGGCGAGACCATCCTGATCCATGCGGCAGGGTCCGGCATTGGCACGGTGGCGGTGCGCATTGCCAAGGATCTGGGTTGCACCGTAATCGCGACCGCAGGCGATGACGAGAAATGCGCCAAGGCCAAGGCATTGGGCGCGGATCATGTGGTGAATTACACGACGCAAAATTTCCCAACCGTGGCGCGGCGCGCGACAGGCAAGCGCGGCGTGGATGTGGTGTTTGAACATGTTGGCGCTTCGACCTGGTCTGGTAGCCTGCTCTCGCTCAAAATGGGTGGGCGGTTGGTGACCTGTGGGTCAACATCCGGGGTTTCGGCGGAAACCAATTTGATGATGCTGTTTCAGCGTCAGTTGCGCATCTTCGGGTCCTTTGGTGCTTCCATGCGCAATATCGCCGATGGCTACGCGAAAATGGCGCGCGGTATTCTGCCCGTGTTGGATACGGTGGTGCCGCTGGAACGTTTCTCGGAAGGGCTGGAACGGCTGGAAAGCCGCCGCGTCTTTGGCAAGATCGTGGTGACGCTGTGAAGCGCACCGCGCGACGCGGATGAATTTTCTGATCGGGCTGGCGTTGCGCGCGGGCTTTGGCCTGCTGCGCCTGATGGG
>JADCFR010000136.1 GCA_020249415.1 Roseomonas sp.
ATGAGCTTGGTATCCAAGCCCGCCTTGGCGCCCAATACCATGCCCTCCAAACAGGCAAGTGTATTGCTGGCAAGAATGACATTATTCACGAGCTTCATCGTCTGCCCAAGGCCAGGTTCCGCGCCAAGGTAGAAGATATTCTGCCCGATCTGCTTCAGCACCGGCTCCACAGCCTTTTGGGAGGCAGCATCGCCCGATGTCATGATGGCAAGGGTGCCGGCCTCGGCGCCCGAAACGCCGCCGCTGACCGGACCATCAATCTGATGAATGCCTTTCGCGGCCAAGCCTTCCGCCACGCGCCGCGCGACTGTCGGCCCGGTTGTGGAAAGATCCACCGCGATCTTCGCCTTGCTGCCCTGCGCCAGCCCATCAGCCCCCAAAGCCACGGCTTCCACCGCCGCGGGTGTCGGCAGGCTGAGCAGCACTGCATCGCATTGGTCAGCGACATCGCGCGCGCTGGTTGCGGCCTTGGCGCCCAAGGCAGTCAATGACGTCACCGCCTTCGCGTCCAGATCATGCACCACCAGCGCATGGCCCGCCTTCACCAGCCGCCGCGCCATGACGCCACCAATATTTCCAAGGCCGATAAAACCTAGCTCCATGACGTTCCTCATTGCCTTTGCGTCGGGCGTGCATGGCCCGCGCTGTTATTTGCGGGGAAGGCTCCGCCCGGACGCGCTTTCAGTCAAGGGCTTGCCTCAGCGTGTGGGGGTGTCATTCTGATGGTAATTACCCGCGCAAGGTGCATGGCGAAAAAAGACGGCTTGGCATTGGCGGTTTCCTCTTTTGGGGGAATACTCACCGCCGTCCCATCCGGCGCGCAAGCCCTGGGGTTGGATTCATGAAGTTCTTGTTACGCGGCGCGGCGCTGAGCCTCGTCGGAAAGGGTGGATGCGATGAATGAGATGCGGCGAACCGTGCCGGCAAGCACCGGACCCGCTTTGACGGACCCGGATGTCATCATCATCGGCGCCGGCATTTCCGGCCTTTATCAACTCTATCGCCTGCGGGAGCTTGGCTATGCCGTCCAAGTGTTTGAAACCGGCAGCGATCTGGGCGGCACCTGGTATTGGAATCGCTACCCCGGCGCGCGGTTTGATTCCGAAAGCTACACCTACGGCTATTCCTTTTCCGATGAGCTGTTGCAGGAATGGAGCTGGAGCGAGCATTTTGCCCCGCAACCGGAGACGCTCCGCTATTTGCAGCATGTCGCGCAAAAATTCGATTTGCGTCGCCATATCCAATTCAATAGCCGCGTGGTCAGCGCGCAATTTGATGAGGCGAGCCTGCGCTGGACAGTCACGCTTGATAGTGGCGCGCAGCACGAATGCCGTTTTCTGATCACCGCGCTCGGCCCGCTTTCTGCCGATACAATGCCGCGCATACCGGGCGTGGAAAGCTTCGCTGGCCAATCCTTCCATACCTATCGTTGGCCGCATGAACCCGTAAGCTTCGCGGGCAAGCGCGTGGCGGTGATTGGCACGGGGGCGACCGGCGTGCAGGTGATCCAGACCATTGCCTCTGAGGTTGGTTCGCTGACCGTGTTTCAACGCACACCCAATTGGTGCGCGCCTTTGCATAATCGCCCGATCACAGAGGAGGAACAGCGCCAGATCAAGGGCAATTACCCTGCACTTTTCGCGCTGCTGCGGACCACGCCTGGCTGCTATATCCATAATGCCGATCCGCGCAGCGTGTTTGAAGTGACGCCTGAGGAACGCGAAGCCTTTTGGGAACAACGCTACGGCGAGCCGGGTTTTGGCATTTGGCAGGCGAATTACCGCGATATCCTGACCGATCCCAAGGCCAATGCGCTGATCAGCGATTTCATCGCGCGCAAGATCCGCCAGCGCGTGAAAGACCCCGCACTTGCGGAAAAGCTGATCCCCAAGAATCACGGCTTTGGTACGCGCCGCGTCCCGCTCGAAACTCGCTATTATGAGGCCTATAACCGCGACAATGTGCAGCTGGTGGATATCAATGAAACTCCGATCAAGCGCATTACGCCGAGGGGCATCAAGACCAGCAATGCCGAATATGAATTCGACATGATCATCTATGCCACAGGCTTTGATGCCATTACCGGCGCTTTTGATCGGATTGATTTCCGGGGCATTGGCGGCCAGCGCCTGAAGGATAAGTGGACCAATGGGCCGAAAACCTATCTCGGTCTGCAATCGGCGGGCTTTCCCAATATGCTGACCATTGTCGGGCCACATAATGCCTCCACGCGGTGCAATATTCCGCGCTGCATTGAACAGAATGTGGAATGGGTGACGGATTTGATGCGCCATGTACGCGATAAGGGCATCACGCGTTTCGAGGCAACTGAGGCCGCAGAAGCCGAATGGTCCCACCATATCGAAACCCTGGCCGAGGGCATGCTTTATGCCCAGATCGATTCATGGGCCACGGGGATCAACCGCAATGTCGAAGGGCGGGATCAACGGCGCATTCTGCAGTATCAGGGCGGCGCGCCGGCTTATCGCGAAAAATGTGATGCGGTGGCCGCGCAAGGCTATGCCGGCATGATCCTGAGCTGAGGAACACTCCATGCGTCAAAACCCTGTCCGCACCGCACTCCGCCAAGGCCGCATGGCCCATGGCATTATGGCGACCGAGTTTCTCACACCGGGGCTCTGCCAAATCCTTGGTAATGCAGGTACAGACTATGTTATCTTCGATATGGAACATGGCGGCATGGGCATTGACGCGATCAAGGCGCAATGCGCTTTCGCCCGCCATGCCGGCGTTGTGCCTTTGGTGCGCGTCACGGGGCATCATTACCATCTGATCGCGCCGGTATTGGATGCGGGCGCCATGGGCATCATGGAACCCATGGTGGAAACGCGCCAGCAGGCAGAAGAATTGGCCGCCTGGTGCCGCTATCGCCCAGAGGGTCGGCGCGGCGTTGGCTTTGGCTATGCGCATGATGATTATCAGGGCCAGGATGTCATCGCCGGCATGAAGGCGGAGAACGACCGCGTCATGGTTATTCCCCTTATCGAAACCGCCAAGGGGATTGAAAATGTTGAAGCGATCATGGCCGTTCCCGGCGTGGATTTGGGCTGGTTCGGCCATTATGATTTGAGTGATTCGCTCGGTATCACCGCGCAATTCGATCACCCGACATTCCAGGCCGCGCTCGCCCGCTTCCTGAAAGCCTGTGACGCTGCGGGCAAGCCCGCTGGTGTTCTGGGCGCGGGGCTGGAGATGGTGCGCGGCTGGCGCGCCAAAGGGTTTCGCTGCCTTTGCTATGGCTCTGATGTCAGTGTTTTCCAATCCGCCCTGAAGGGCGCCTTGGATACGCTGAAAGGCGAAGCGGGCTGAAGGCGCATCACGGAAAGACGGAAGGCAGTAATGGAATTCAAGATCGGTACTGAACAGCGGGAAATGATCGCTGCCGTCCGGCAATTGGCGCAAAGCGAATTCAAGCAAGATGCGCCGAAATGGATGGATGGCACCTTCCCCTGGCCGAATATCAAAAAGCTCGCCGGGCTTGGCGTTTTGGGTATGTCAGTGCCGGAGGAATATGGCGGGCTTGGCCTTTCCATTCTTGATTCTGCCCTGATCCTCGAAGAAATCGCCAAGGTGGATTATGTCACCGCCATGGCGGTGCTTGGGGAAGCCGGCGTGCAAACCCGTGTCATCTCCCATTATGCGCCGAAGGCGATCAAGGAACGCATTCTGCCGCGTGTGATTTCCGGTGATTGCATCCTCGCGATTTGCATGACGGAACCGCATGCCGGCACAGATGTCGCCAATTACCGCACCAATACCAAGCGCCATGGCAATCATCTGGTGTTGAATGGCACAAAGACGCTCATCTCACGCGCGGCGGAAGCCGGCATGTTTGTGGTCTTCACCCGCGTGGATGGCAAGCCAGGGCGCGAAGGCATTGGCTGCGTGCTGGTGGAACAGGGCACGCCGGGGCTTGCTGTCACCGGCACCTATCACACCATGGGCGGTGAGAATCTGCACGAGGTGCAATTCAATGATTGTGAATTGCCGCCTGAAAACCTGGTGATTGAAACCGACGGCTTCAAGAAATTGCTGACCGCCTTCAATACGCAGCGCTGCCTCAACCCCAGTATCTCGCTTGGCTTGGCAGAAGGTGCGTTTGATGAGGCCGTGCGCTATGTGAATGATCGCAAGCTGTTCAGCAAATCCATTGCGGATTTTCAGGGCATTCGCTGGAAATTCGCTGATATGTTCAAGGATATCGAAGCGGGGCGAGGCTTGCTCTATCGCGCTTGCCTCACCGCCAATCCCTTCCCGGATCCCTTGATGGCAGCCACTGCCAAGGTGTTCTGCAATGAAATGTCGCTCCGCGTCACCAGTGAAGCGGTGCAGGTGCATGGCGGTTATGGCTTTACTGATGAATATCCCGTCTCAAGGCTTTATCGCGGTGCGCGTTATGGGTCGCTTGGTGGTGGGTCTTCCGAATCGCTGCGCGATCTGATCGGCAAGCGCATTTTGGCTGATGCGGGCGGCGTGGATGGCATAATGGGCCTTGATACCTATTGAGAAAACTTGCCGGGCACGGCCCCATTGTGGTTATGCTGAACCCACCCACCCGGGAGGAACGCCATGAACCATAACATCACACGCCGCGCCATGATTGGCGCTGCCGCGCTCGCCCCCTTTGCCGCGCAGGCGCAATCCGATTGGCCCAATCGCCCCGTGCGCATTGTGGTGCCTTTCCCGCCTGGCCAGGCCGCCGATATCTTCACGCGCCTGCTGGCCGATGAGCTTTCCAAGCGCTGGCCGCAGCGTGTGGTGGTGGAAAACCGCGCCGGTGGTGCTTCGGTGCCCGGCGTTGAATCCGTCGCGCGCGCCCCGGCTGATGGCTATACGCTGCTGACCGGCACATCTGGTCCGCTTGGCGTCAACCCATCAGTGATGCCGCGCCTGCCGTATGATGTGGAAAAGGATTTCGCCTTTATCAGCAATGTGGTGATGGTGCCCTTGCTCGTGATTGCGCATCCTTCTGTGCCTGAGCGCACCATTCAGGAATTGGCGGCCAGCGCCAAGGCGCGGCCTGGGCAATTGGACATGGCCTCGGCCGGCCCCGCCACCAGCCAGCACATGGCCGCCGAATTGCTGATGCTGCGCGCCGGCATTCGCTTCAACATCGTGCATTATCGCGGCAGCGGTCCCGCCATTGCTGATGTCATGGCCGGCAATGTGAAGCTGATGACGGATTCCGTCGCCTCTGCCCTGCCGCATATCCAGTCCGGCCGCGTGCGTCCCATCGCGCTTTGCAGCGCGCGGCGCGTACCGCAATTGCCCGATGTGCCGACCATCGCAGAATCCCTCGTGCCTGGCTATGAAGCTGCGGGCTGGTCTGGCCTAGTGGCACCCGCCGGCACACCGGCCGAAATCGTCAATCGCATCAATGCTGATGTAGTTGCCGTGCTGCGCGATCCCGCCATCACCAAGAGGATCGAGGAGATGGGCGCAGTCGCAGACCCGCTGACGCCGGACCAATTCGGCAGTTTCGTCCGCGCGGAAGTGGCGAAATGGCGCGAAGTGGCGCGCGCAGGGAATGTGCGCCTGGAGGGCTGAAGCTGAACTACACCACCATGCCGGCGGAAACCCCATGCAGGCAGGCCATCAATAGCGAAAGCGGCAAGCGAAGCCGCCACCACCAATCGGGCGCCAGCGCGCCCGCCTGCGCCGCACGATCCGCCAAGGGCAGCAGCGCGAAAATCACCGCAAGCATCAGCAACCCTGCCTGGGGAGGCAGCAGTAGTGCGACCCAGGCCGCCAGCATGGGCAGGACAGACAGCACCAGCCAGCGCGTCAGCACCGCACCCTCGGCCTTATTCGCCGCCAGGCCCCACCAGGCGCCGCCGATAAAACTCGCGATCAGGGCGCCATAGGCCGGGCCGGCTTGCAGCGCGAAGGCCGCCGCGCTATCGCCCGCGGCAAGCATCACGGGCATGGCAAGGCTCGGCAGCAGGCCGGCGGCGCCCAGCAGCAGGGCGGGGCGCGGAATGGGGTGCTGGGACATGGCGCTGCCCTCTCACAATTCGGCCCGGCCCGACAAGCCCCACCCTGGCGCCGCGCTGCGACCAGGGCCATCTTACGCCCCATGAATGTTATCGCCCCCGGCCCCGTGCTGTTCATGCCGGAAAAGCGCCCCGCGCCCCCGGCCACACGCCGGCTGACCGTGACCGCGCCTTTTGAACCGAATGGCGATCAACCGCGCGCCATTGCGGAGCTTGTCGCTGGCCTGCAAGCCGCCGAACGCGATCAGGTGCTGCTGGGTGTCACCGGTTCCGGCAAGACCTTCACCATGGCCAAGGTGATTGAGGCGGTGCAACGCCCAACCCTGATCCTGGCACCGAACAAGACACTCGCCGCACAGCTTTATGGTGAGATGAAAAGCTTCTTCCCGGAAAACGCGGTGGAATATTTCGTGTCCTACTATGACTACTACCAGCCGGAAGCCTATGTGCCGCGCACCGATACCTATATCGAAAAAGACGCGCAGATCAACGAACAGATAGACCGCATGCGCCATTCCGCGACACAGGCGCTGTTGGAACGCAATGACGTGGTGATCGTTGCCTCGGTATCCTGCATTTATGGTATCGGTTCGGTTGAGACTTATTCGCGCATGGTGGTGAAGCTGGAAGCCGGCGGGCAGATTGACCGTGATGTGCTGGTGAAGGGCCTGGTGGAGCAGCAATATCGCCGCAACGACAATTTCTTCGCCCGCGGCACGTTCCGTATTCGTGGCGAAACCGTTGATCTATGGCCGAGTCATTTGGAAGACCGCGCCTGGCGTGTCTCGCTCTTTGGTGATGAGATCGAGGCGATCCGCGAATTTGACCCTCTGACCGGTGAAATCACCGCCGAGATGGAACGCGTTTCCATCTACGCCAATAGCCACTATGTCACGCCACGCCCGACGCTGACACAAGCCATCACGCGCATCAAGGATGAATTGAAGGAACATCTGGCGAAGCTGCATGCAGAAGGCAAATTGTTGGAAGCGCAGCGGCTGGAACAGCGCACCATCTTCGATATCGAAATGATGGAAACCACCGGTTCCTGCAAGGGAATCGAAAACTACAGCCGTTACCTCACGGGCCGTAATCCGGGCGAACCGCCGCCCACACTTTTCGAATACCTGCCGGAAAATGCGCTGCTGATCGTGGATGAAAGCCATGTCACCGTGCCGCAGATCGGCGGCATGTATCGCGGCGACTATAATCGCAAGACTGTCCTTTCCGAATATGGCTTTCGCCTGCCAAGCTGCACCGATAACCGCCCCCTCAAATTCGAGGAATGGGATACCTACCGCCCGCCCTCCATCTTCGTCAGCGCCACGCCAGGCCCGTGGGAGATGGAACGCACCGGCGGCGCCTTTGCCGAACAGGTGATTCGCCCAACCGGCCTGGTTGATCCCGTGACCGAAATCCGCCCGGTGGAAAAGCAGGTGGATGATCTGCTGGCCGAATGCCGCGAAGTCGCCAAGCATGGCGGGCGCGTGCTGGTCACGACACTGACCAAGCGCATGGCCGAAGATTTGACTGAATACATGACCGAAGCCGGCATTCGCGTGCGCTATCTGCATTCGGATATCGACACGCTGGAACGCATCGAAATCATTCGCGATTTGCGCAAGGGTGTTTTTGATGTGCTGGTCGGCATCAATCTGCTGCGCGAAGGCTTGGATATTCCCGAATGCGCGCTGGTCGCGATTCTGGATGCCGATAAGGAAGGGTTTCTGCGCAGCACTACGTCGCTCATTCAAACCATCGGTCGCGCTGCGCGCAATGTGGATGGCCGTGTGGTGCTCTATGCCGATGTGATGACCGATAGCCTGCGCCGCGCCTTGGAAGAAACGGCACGCCGGCGATCAAAGCAGGAAGCCTGGAACAAGGAACACGGCATCA
>JADCFR010000137.1 GCA_020249415.1 Roseomonas sp.
GCGCGTATCGGGCAATTCCACCGTGACCGGCCCCGCATCAAGATCAATGATCGCGAAGGAATAAAGCGTATCGCGGTTCATGCGCACCACGCCCTGCTGGTCCAGCGGCGTGACATCGCGCAGATGAAAAAAGCGGCCCAGAGCGCCTTGCGCGACATAGGTAGCGAAATAATGATCCGTTTCGGCGCGGGCGAAGTTATCCACCGTGACGCGCTGTGGGGCCTGGGCCTGCGTCGGCCCTGCCAGGCTGAACGTGAAGCAGAACAGCAGCAGGTACAGAAAGTTTTTCATCATCGGTACTCCACCTTTCGAGGCCTTGGCTGGCAGAAGATTGCCGCTATGTTCAAAGACTAAAGGTAACCCACGCCCTCAGGAATGAGCTATGTCAAACGCAGCCTATGCCAGCCTGAAATCCCGCTTTGGGCGCATCGCCGCGCTGAATGAAGCCGCCGCCATGCTGCATTGGGATGCGAGCGCCATGATGCCGCCGGGCGGCGGTGCGGCGCGGGGCGAGCAATTGGCGACCCTTGCCGGGCTTGCGCATGAATTGCTGACCGCGCCGGCGGTGGCGGAAGGCTTGGCGGTGGCCGAGGCAGAAGGCGAATGGGACAGCGCCAACCTTGCCTTGATGCGCCGCGCCCATGCGCGTGCCACCGCCTTGCCGACCAGTCTGGTGGAAGCGTCCACGCGTGCCAATTCAGCCTGCGAGAAAATCTGGCGGGAGGCCAAGGCGCGCGCGGATTTCGCCATGGTGCGCCCGGCGCTCACGGAAGTTGTCGCCCTGCAACGCGAAACCGCCGCAGCACTTTCATCGGCGCTTGGCATGGCGCCTTATGATGCGCTGATGGATGGCTATCAGCGCGGCGTCACCGCAGCCGATGTCGAGCCCGTCTTCGCGGCCTATGAGGCGTTTCTGGCCGAAGCCTTGCCACGCGCCGAGGAACTCCAAGCCAAGCGCGGTGCGCCGGTGCCACTGACGGGTAGTTTTCCCGTGCCGGCGCAGAAGGCGCTGTGCCAGGCGCTCTCCGCACGTATTGGTTTGGAATATGATCACGCGCGGCTGGATGAATCGCTGCATCCCTTTTGCGGCGGCACGCCCACCGATGTGCGCATCACGACTTTCTATGATGAGGGCGATGTCGCCAAGGCGCTGCTGGGTGTGCTGCATGAAACCGGGCATGCGCTTTATGAACGCGGCTTGCCGGCGGCCTATGCGCGCCAGCCAGTGGGTGAGGCAGCGGGGATGGCGGCGCATGAAAGCCAATCGCTGATTGTTGAAATGCAGGCCTGCCGTTCGGATGCCTTCTTACGCTTTATGGGCGGCGAATTGCGCGCGCGTTTCGGCTGCGACGCGGCGGTAGTGGCGCCCGAAAACCTCGCACGGCTATGGCGGCGCGTATCGCGCGGCTTTATTCGCGTGGATGCGGATGAAATCACCTATCCTGCCCATGTCATTCTGCGCTTTCGGCTGGAAAAGGCGATGATCGAAGGCGCGCTACAGGTCGCTGATCTGCCGGCGGCTTGGAATGAGGGGTTGGAGAAGCTTCTCGGCATCCGCCCGCCCAATGATGCCAAAGGCTGCTTGCAGGATATCCATTGGCATGACGGCGCCTTTGGCTATTTCCCATCCTATACGCTGGGGGCCATGGCGGCGGCGCAATTGATGAAGGCAGCGCGCGCAGCGGAACCGGGGTTGGATGCGGCGCTGGCAGAGGGTGATATGGCGCCGCTGCTCGGCTGGCTGCGCGTCCATATGCATGGCAAGTGATCGCTGCTCGGCTTTCAGGATTTATTGCGCGTAGCAACGGGCAAGCCGCTGGACCCGAATGATTTCATGGATCATCTGCGGGTGCGGTATTTGGCGCCGTAAACGGGTTAGGCGATTTCCCGCAGCATCTTGGCGCGCATGGCGCGGGCGAAATCGCGCCGCGTTTCAGCTACCATCACAAAGGCGCCAGGCCCGCCCATGATGTTGCGTTCATAATGCACATGCAGTGGTTCATTGCCGCGCGTCACCGGCGCGATTTCAATGGCCAGCCCATTGATGGTGATGCCCTGCGCCACTGCCGCATCCCGCGCATCGGGGGCAAGGATGATGGAACGCATATCCGGCCCATCGCCAGCCACATCAATCACGCGCTCATGCGCGCGAAAAGGTGCCGCGGCAATCAAGGCCGCTGCATGGGCAATGGCGTCCCCAATCGCGTTATAGCTTTGCCGTGATCGTGGCGCGGCCAGTACGGCATTGGCGAATACCTGCGCGGAGGCCGCGTCAGCAACGCGATGCCAATCCACCACCAGGGCAGCGCCACCTGGACTGCCCCATTCCGTCATGGCCAGCGCAATGGCGCGGCGCGGATTGGCGGCGATGGCGGCCAGCACCGCAGGATGAATGATGGATTCGGCAATGCCTTCGCGTTGCAGGCGAAACTCATCCGCATCAATGGAACCGGAAGCATCCATCGCCAGCACCAGCAGCAAATCCACTTCCGGGACCGCTTGCGCCTGCACGGCGGCACCGATCAGCGCTGGCGCAAGCAGCACACCGCGGCGTGGCCATTTCAGCATCAACGAGCCCTTCCCAAAAGGCGACGCGCACGTTCTACCACGGGAAGGTCAATCATCGCACCTTCAAAAGCAACCGCGCCCTTGCCTTCCGCAAGCGCCACATCAAAGGCGGCAATCAGCCGGCGCGCGCGCTCAACCTCAGCCGGCGCCGGCCCGTATTCCTCATTCACCACAGCCACCTGCGCGGGATGGATGCAGGCCGCGCAACCGAAGCCTAGTGCGCGTGACCGCCTGAGCGACGTGCGATAGGCATCAAGATCGGAAAAATCCGCAAAAACGCCAATGGACCCGAGCGGCAGGATACGCGCTGCGCGCGCCGCTGCCACCGCCATCATGCCATAGACATAAAGCGAATCAGCCCCCGGCACCGCTTCCAATTCGGTCGAGAGATCTTCCGAACCAACGCCAAGTGCCGCCATGCGCGGATCGGCCAAGGCAATCGCATGCAAGGCGGGCAGCGCATCGGGCGTTTCCACCACGCCGATGAAGCGCGTATGGCCAATCGGCATGCCAAGCGCCGCTTCCCGCGCTGCCACCACTTCCGACAAAAGCTTGATATGTTCCGGCCCCATCACCTTGGGCAGCATGAGTGATGAAACTTCCGGCATAATCGCCGCCGCAATATCCGACACGGCCAATTCCAAGGGCCGATTGATGCGCACGCAAATTTCCTGCCCATGCGCGGCAATGGTCTTGGCCGCCCCCGGCAACGCCGCGCGTGCGGTTTCTTTCTCACTCGGTGGGATGGAATCTTCCAGATCAAGAATGATCACATCCGCGCCGCGCGTATGCGCCTTGGCGATAAAGCGCTCCGCCACCGCCGGGATGAACAGCAAGGATCGCCAGCTATTCGGGTTTGATGTCGGCATCAGACAAACGCCGCTTCCAGCTTGGCGCAGAGATAGCCATCCTTATCCGCCGCCCAGCATTCCATCCTGCCATCCGCCTGCGCCGCGCCGCAGAGCGTGACGGTATCCCCCACCCAAAGCGGCCGCGCGAGCCGCGCGGTGAAACCCACCAGCCGCCCGGTTGCGCGCTTCAACGCCGCATCCAGAATCAACTGCATGGTCAGGCCGCCATTTTGAACCGTTGCCTGATAGCCTTCCTCATCCCGCGCATAATCCGCATCGTAATGGATGCGATGCGCATTCCAGGTGACCGAGGAATAGCGAAACACCAAGGGCGAGGACAGCAAGACCTTATCCGACCAGGCGGCACCCTCAGGCGCCGGTACCGGCGGGGTCGCGGTGGTTTTCTGGCCGGGGGGAGTTGCCTCGCGGTACATCGCGTCAAATTCCTCAACGGCAATCACCTGGCCGCGGCTTTCGATGGTGTGGCGCATGGTCAGCACCGCCATGCGGCCCGTGCGGCCATGCTTGGGCGCAATCGCCGCGACCTCGGCCTTTTTGATCGCGGGTTCACCGACAATCAGATTACCATTGATGGTCACACGCCGCCCCGCCCCCATGCGGCGCGGCAGCGGAATGGGCGGCAGGAACACGCCCTTATTCGGGTGGCCATCCGGGCCGATATCGGATTGCTTGGCGATATCGGGAAAGAACATGCTGAACCAATGCGGCGGCAGCGCCATGCCCTGGGTGATACTCGCCGGGTCCATATCCAGCATGCCGGCGATGCGGCGCGCCGATGACAGCCCGATCTCATCTTCCACAATACGCGTCCGCCCCACCCAAGGGGCAAGCGCGGCAATCGCCGCATCAAATTCAGCATCGGTCATGGCATTGCATCCCAGCACAAATGACTAAGCCGCCCATTGGGCGCGGCGGCAGCGGTAACGCCCGGCATGCCATCCGGCAAGGTCTCGGGCACCAGCCCGACCGATGAAGATGTATAGCGCCGCAGCCCGCAGGTGCCGCAGCATGGTCAGCGCGCGGCTTTTCCGGTTAGGCTGGCCCCAACCAAGGAGGATCGAAGCATGAGGCAGAATATCAAGCATGTCGCGGTAATTGGCGCGGGCACCATTGGCGCTTCCTGGGCGGCTTATTTCCTGAGCCGTGGCTTGAGTGTGACGGCAAGCGATCCCTCCCCCGGCGCGCCGGATCTGATCCGCCGTATGGTGGAAAACGCCTGGCCCATCCTGATGCGCCTTGGCGGCAAGGCGGATGCCAACCCCAATGCCTGGCGCTTTGAAGCGGACCCGGTGGCGGCCGTTGCTGGGGCGGATTTCGTGCAGGAAAGCGCGCCGGAGCGCCTGGAGGTGAAGCAGCCCTTGCTCGCGCGGATTGATGCCGCTTTGCCGGCGGATGTGGTGATTGCGTCCTCCACTTCCGGGCTGCTCGCCAGCCGCCTATCGGAACAATGCGCGCATGCCGAACGCGTGGTGATCGGCCACCCCTTCAACCCGCCGCATCTGATTCCCTTGGTGGAGGTTGTGGGCGGTGCCAAGGGTAGCCCAGAAGCCGTGCAGGCGGCGATGGAATTCTATCGCGCCATCGGCAAGTATCCGATCGAAATCAAAAAGGAAGTACCAGGCCATTTGGCGAACCGCTTGCAGGCGGCGCTTTGGCGCGAAGCGGTGCATCTGGTGGCGGAGGGGGTCGCGAGTGTTGCCGATGTGGATGCCGCAATCAGCGAAGGCCCTGGGCTGCGCTGGGCGCTGATGGGGCCGCATACCACCTTCCATCTGGCCGGCGGAGAAGGCGGCATGGCGCATTTTCTGCACCATTTGCTGCCGGCGGTGACAAGCTGGTGGGATGATCTGGGCCATCCGAAAGTGGATGCTGATTTGCAGCGCGCATTGGCGGAAGGTGTGGCGGAAGGCACCAAGGGTGCCTCCACGCGTGATCTTGCGGCGTGGCGTGACGCAGCTTTGGTGCGCTTGCTGGAAGCGCGGGGGAAATGAATCTTGTCGCGCGCCGCCCGACTGCTCGATCTTTTGCAACTCTTGCGGCAGCATAGGCGGCCGGTAAGTGGGGCGGTGTTAGCGGCGGAACTCGGCATCAGCCTCCGGAGCTTGTATCGCGACATCGCGACCCTGCAGGGACAAGGCGCTGAGATCAGCGGCGAGGCGGGCATTGGGTATGTGTTGCGCCCCGGCTTTCTGCTGCCGCCCCTGATGTTCCAGGAAGAGGAGATTGAAGCGCTAGCACTTGGTCTGCGTTGGGTCGCGCAACAGGGTGATGAGGTATTGGCGGATGCCTCTCGTGTGGCGCTGGCAAAAATCGCGGGTGTCTTGCCCGCTTCGGCACGCAGCGCGCTTGAAGAATCCTCGCTTCTGGTGCCGCCCACAGATCAATCGGTCAATGATTTACTGCCGGTGCTGCGGCGCGCCATCCGCGCCGGCCATAGGCTCGTGCTGCGCTATCGCGACGAGAAAGGGAAGGAAACAGAACGGGGCGTTTGGCCCTTTGGCCTAGTCTATTTCGATCAGGTACGGCTGCTCGCGGCCTGGTGTGAATTGCGCGAAGATTTCCGCCATTTTCGGGCCGATCGCATCACTGGCCTGACAGAAACCGGGCAGCGCTATCCGCATCGGCGCCAGATGCTGCAGAAGCAATGGCAGGAAATTGAGTGTAAAGGACCCTTGTGAAGACTGCTGACAAAATCTGTCAGTGCCAGCGATTAGGTTCGATCTCCTGCACAGGAGGAACCCCATGCCTGAACCCAATTTCACCGTGCTCTATGTGGCGGATGTTTCGGTAAGTACCGACTTCTACACAAAACTGCTGGGTCGCCCGCCGGTCCAGGTATCGCCCGGTTTCGCGCTCTTCGCGCTGCAAAGCGGCATGATGCTGGGCCTATGGCTGCGTTCGGCGGTTCAGCCCCCTGCCGGGGCGCCCGGAGGCTGCGAGTTGTCATTTCAGCTCGCGGCTGCCGCAGAGGTCATTCGGCTGCATGCGGATTGGGTGGCGCGCGGCCTGGACATCATATCGGCGCCAGCACAGATGGATTTTGGCTTCAGCTTTCTTGCGCAAGACCCCGATGGGCATCGGCTGCGCGTATTCGCTGCGCCATGACGGGCGGTTGGATTGCGGTCGCCTGCGCTGATCATGTCGCTTCGGGCGTAGCGGGTGGGTTCATGCAGGTGTGCCATGGCAAGGCAGCGCCGCTCCGGCGCATGCGCCCCGGGCAGCATGTCGCCTATTATTCGCCGACCAAGGCGTTTCGCGGGCGCCAACCACTCCAAACCTTCACCGCCATCGGCATCATTCGTGATACGGAACCATATTGCTTCCATATGGGCGGCGGATTTCAGCCCTGGCGGCGCAATGTTGATTGGCTGGTCGGCGAAAAAGCAGACATCCGCCCCTTACTCGGAAAGCTCGAATTCACGGCGTCCCGAGGTTCCGCCTGGGGCTTTCAGCTTCGCTTTGGGGTCCTGGCGGTGAGCGATTCGGATATGGCGATAATCGCCGCTGCGATGCGGGCAAAATTATAGCCCGCCCGAACAGATGCGCTGCGGAGGAAAGTCAGGCGCGGTTTTCAAGCCGCCCGCCCCGCCCGCAACAGCCGCCCCGGCAGCGCGCCAGTAGCAACGCCATCGCGATAGGTCACCGCACCATTCACAATGGTCGCAGCATAGCCTTCGGCCTTTTGCAGCAAGCGCCGCCCACCCGCCGGCAAATCGCGCACCATGCGCGGCGCCTGCAGCTTCAGCGCGGCGAAATCAATCACGTTCACATCCGCCTTCATGCCGGCGCGCAAAATGCCGCGATCATGCAGGCCCGCCGCGCGTGCCGTGTCTGATGTCAGGCGGCGGATCATGTCCTCAACGGGAAACACCGCTTCCTTCGCATCCCGCGCCCAATAGGAAAGCAGGAAGGTCGGGAAGGACCCGTCCGAAATGAAGCCCACATGCGCGCCACCATCGGAAAGCCCGGCAATGGCATTGGGGTGGCGCAGACACTCCGCACTCGCAGAAAGCGTGTAATCGGCGAAATTCGTGAGGGGGGCGAAAATAAAGCCGTGCCCGCCATCGGCGATCAGTAGATCGTAAGCGATTTCCTCGGCCTTCCGCCCTTCCCGCGCGGCCATGGCGGCGATGGAAGCCGAAGCGGGCGGCGCGTAATCCGGCGGATCGCCAAAGGGGAACATGCGTTCAAAGGCAAGGCGCGATATCAGCGGGAAATTGCTGCCCGAAATGCGATCTTCCGAAAGGATGCGCGCGCGCCTTCCCGGCTCCGCCATGGCAGCGGCTCGCTCAGCCGCTGGCAGGTTCGCGATTTCCTTATAGCTCGGGCAACCGGAAAACGGGTTCTGGCTGCCTTCCAAGCCGAGCAGAATGCCAATCGGGCGCGGCGGAAACACGGGGCGGATCGGCAGCCCCGCCGCCGCTGCGCCATCGGAAAGCGCCAGCAATTCCTTCCAGGCTTCCGTGCGGTCATGCCGCGCGGTCAGTGAAAACACGACAGGCTGATTGGTGGCTTCCACCACGCGGCGCACCATGGCGAATTCAGTGGCGGGGTCAGGCGTATTCCAATCGGAGACCAATTCCAGCAAGCCACCACCGCCATCGCGCAGGCCTTGCGCCAGGCCGCGTAGCTCATCTTCCTGCGCGCGGAGTGTCGGTGTCGGGTCGCCCTTCAAGGTCTTGTGGCTGATGGTGCGCGATGTGGAAACACCAAAAGCACCGGCGCGCACGGCATCGGCGGTAATGGCGCGCATGGCGGCGATATCCGCCTGATTGGCGTTTTCCAAATTCAGCGCGCGTTCACCCATGACATGCACGCGCACCGCGCCATGCGGCAGCAGGGCGCAAATATCCATATCGCGCGGGCGCGCGGCCAAGGCATCCAGATATTCGGGGAAGCTTTCCCAAGCCCAATTCAGCCCCTCATGCAAAATGGGCCCTGGGATGTCTTCCACGCCTTCCATCAATTCAATCAGCTTATCGCGATCCGCCGCACGGCAGGGCGCGAAGCCAACGCCGCAATTGCCTATCACGGCAGTCGTCACGCCATGCCAGGCAGATGGCGCCAAATGCGAATCCCACACCGCCTGTCCGTCATAATGCGTGTGAATGTCAACAAAGCCCGGTGTCACCAGCTTGCCGCGCGCGTCAATTTCCGTGGTGCCGCGTTCGGGCACCTGGCCAATGGCCGTAATGCGCCCGCCGGCCATGGCCACATCGGCTTCACGCGGCGCAGCGCCTGTCCCATCCACCACCACACCGCCACGGATCACGATATCGGTCATGGGTAAGCCTCCTGTTTTCTGGGGGGTATGTTATCCAATTTCGAAGCGCCTGCCAGCCCGCGCTTCAAGACCAATGAAAGGTCGGCGGCGCGATTTGTTCCGCCTGGCGATGTGCCCAATCCTGCTTTGGCACCTTGGCGATGACACGCTGCTGGGCTTCGTGCAAATGCTCGGCCGCCTGGCGGTAATCCATCGTCAGCACCTCGCCATTTTCCACAACCTTGCAGCCATCCACGAAAACGGCCTTCAAGGCGCGGTCGCCCGCCGCATAGATCAGGCTGCGAATGGGGTCATAGGCCGGGCGGATCATGGGGTGGGTGATATCCACCAGGGAGAAA
>JADCFR010000138.1 GCA_020249415.1 Roseomonas sp.
GGCAGCGCGACCTTTCCGTTAGCCATGACCACATCGCCACTGTGCTGGTGGCGCAGGGGGATCTCCCGGGCGCCTTGCGCGCGTATCAAGCGGGCATGGCGATCCGCACGAATCTTGCCGAGCGCGACCCGGGCAATACGGAGTGGCAGCGCGACGTTTTCGTGTCGCGCATCCTCCTCGGCGTCACCCATCTTCGTCTCGGCCAGGCAGCGGCGGCGCGCTCGCATGTCGAAGCGGCGCTGGCGCTGGCGCGGGATCGCCGCGCCCGCTTCCCCGATCAGCCGCAAACCGCCGCCGACCTGGCCGCCGCAGAATCCCTCCTCAGCCGCATCGAAGCCGCCACCCCATGACCCCCCTCTGCTTCATCCTCATGCCCTTCAGCCGCAAGCCGGTAGGCGCCGCCATCGTGGACTTCGACGCCGTCTAAAAAACCTTCCTCGCCGATGCCGTGCGCGATGCCGGGCTGCAACCGCTCCGCGCCGATGAGTAACCCGTCTGCGGCACTATACATCGCCAGATGTTCGAACGCCTGGCGTTCTGCGATCTGGCGCTGGCCGATCTGACCGGCGCCAATGGCAACGTCTTCTACGAACTCGGCGTCCGCCACGTCACGCGCCCGGGCGCCACCATCCTGGTCTTCGCCGAAGCCACGCCCCCGCCATTCGACCTTGGCCCCCGCCAGGCCATCGCCTATTGTATAGACGCCAACGGTAACCTGACCCCCCCGAGCAGGACCGCGCCGCCATCGCCGAGGCGCTGCGGGTCACCATCCACTTCGCCGAGTTGAAATCGATCCGCCTCAACCGCAGCTGGCAGTCGTTCTGGGCGAGCACCTTCGCGCACCTCCGCTACACCCGCGAAACCACAGCCTTGGCGCGCCCGGCTTGGCATGGCCATCAGGCCCCATCCAGCGCCCCCGTCTCAGCCCGCAAATTTAAGATGTCCCGCCACCACCTCCCGCGCCGCCGCCGCGCGCGCCAGGGCGTGCAGCCGCGCCATATCGCCCGGCGCATCGAACTCCCGGAACCGTGCCGCCTCCTCGGCGCTGATCGCGCCCTCCCGCGCCATCGCATCAAAATCTAGATCATACCGTAGCAGGGTGAATAGCGGAGCATCCACAACCCCGCCCTCCACCATCCGCGCCACCTCGCCATCCAGATGCACCGGCGCGGGGGACCATCCCAATGCCTGCAAACTCCGCAGCGTGTGCGTCTCGCCATCGGCAATTGCGCCACGCAGCGCGAAGATCGCCTGCATCAGCGGCAGGCGATGCGGTAGGCGTCGCAGCCAGCCGAGCGGCGCGTCCTGAAACCGCGGCAAGGCCGGCTCGCGCAGCCGGAAACGGCCCGTACCAACCGAAACGATCATCAGCCTCTCCCGCCCCAGCGGCCAGCGGAGGCCAAACACCGGCAGCCGCGCCAGTTCCAGCAGGCGCAGCGCTGGGTTGTTATAGGGCGTGACCCCACCATCCACGAAGCGCCCGTGCTCGGGCGTGCCATCGGCCTGCGGGCCGATCTCGAACTCCGCCGGCTCGAAGAACAGCGGGGCCGCGGCGGAAGCGCGCACAAGGTTACGCAGCGGCATGCGCGCATTGCCGTTCGCCGCGCCGTCCCGATCGGCGAAATGCGGCGCGCCGGGTAGGTTGCTCACCACCCAGGGGCTGCCCGTATCCACCCGCTTCATGACAATGGCGAGGCCGGTGCGCAGCTCCGGGCCGCCCAGCAGCACATCAGGCGCCGCCGCAGCCGCGCCCGGCCTGTGCAACGATGTGCGTAGCAATGCCTCCAGCGGCGCGGCGCGGTAACGGTTCAGCAACAGCCAGCGCTGCCAGCGTGGCCGAAACACCTCGGCCGCGAAGCGCATGTACATCGCGCGGATATCCTCCACCCGCCAGCCAAGGGCAAGGGCGGACGCGATGATCGCCCCCGTCGAGGTGCCACCGATCAGGTCGAAATGATCGACCAGCCGCGCCCCTGAGTCATCGCCGCATAGCGCACGCTCGATGTCCGCCAGGAAGCCGAGCGAGACGATGCCCCGCGTGCCGCCGCCATCGAGCGAGAGGATGCGCTTCGGACCGGGCCGCGCCAGGCGTTCGGCGAGGTTCATCGCTTCGCCAGCCAGTCCAGCGCCTCAGGCAAGTCGCGCGGGTCATCGAAGGCGGCAAGCGCCTCGATCACGCGCGCCGGCTGCGTGCCCTCGCTTGGCAGCCATAGGATCGGGCGCCCGATCGCGGCGGCGTGGCGGATCGTCTCGGCAGTGCCGCCGCGCCGGTTGCTGCGCTCGCCGTCCCAGATCGCGAGCAGCAGGTCAGCCCGCTCGACCACGGCACGGCCGGCGGCCTCGTAGCCTGGCCGCGGATCGGGATGGCGCGTGTGATCCAGCGCCGTGACCTCGGACGCGGCGGCGAGCAGCGCGCGGAATTCGGCAAGGCATTGCGCGGGCGTGGTGCCTGGGGTGACCGGCGCGGCGAAGTCCTGTTCGTAGTCGGCCTGGGCAAAGGGCAGCACCGCGGCGACGCGCCAGCCATGCGCCAACGCCACCTGCGCGGCCAGGCGGTCGGCACCCTCGGCGAGCGGCGTGAACAGCGTGGCAGGAGGCAGCGCGGCGACGATGGCGCGCAGCCGCGGCTGCAGCCCGGCTCGCGCCGCATCGGGAAGCAGGCGCGGGCCGGTGATCGCCAGATTCATCCCGCCTCCACCACCTTCACGTGCAAGAGCTGCGCCCAGCCTGCGACATCGGCCAGAATGCGCATCGCGATCTCATATGTCTCGGCCGCGAGGTCCTGGGAGCTGAGCGGTTGGCCGAGCGGGATGGCCAACATGGTCTGCCGCGCCTCCTCCATTGCCTGGCGCATGCGGGCCGATTGCTCGGCCATCAGCTTCTCCTCGGAATACTGCCGGAGCGCGAAGAAGGCGGCCGAGATCGCTGGCAGCACGGCGGCCAGGACTGCGAGCCAGATGCCCCAATCCTTCAAGAACGGCTTCGCCGCAACGATCGCGACCGTCGCGACAAAGGCTCGCTCGCCCCAACTCGCCCAGGTGCCGGCGGCGCGGTTGCTCTTAGCCTCGCGGCCTTCGTGATAACGGATCTGGCCTGCCAACAGCCCCGTATCGCCCTGCCCGATGATGGCGTCGCGGATGGCGGCCTTGCCCGCGGTGCTCAGGTCAAGCCGGGGTAGCGGCGCCGCGCGGAGCAGCGCGTTGAAGTACCAGGTCACCCAATCGGCATCGGGCATCTGGTCACCGGTGGCGCGGCGGAGTTCGAAGACCGGCAGGCTCCAGCCCAGCCGGGTCAACGCTTCCTGCTTGCGGCAGAGTTCCGCCAGCAGCCGATAGGCGATCCATTTCTGGTGCCAGCGCCCGCGGATGTTCGCGGCAACGAAGCCGATCATGCAGATCAGCGCTGCGAATTTCAGCAGCAGCAGGACCTGCGCCGCAAGCTTCCAGTCCTCGTTCTCGGCGATGGCGATGCCGATGGCGGCGAAGATCAGCGCAAGCGCGCCCAACAGAATGACCAGCACATAGGATGACCGGTGACGGTTGGCATAGGCGATGGAGAGCCAATCGGGCGTGTGATAGGCGCGCCGCCAGTAGTCGTCCGGCCCGGGTGGCGGCTCCGCCCAGGGCGGGTTGCGCCAGCGATGGATAAGCCAAGTCAGCGCGATCGCGCCCACCCCGGCGAGATGCACCGCCCACACGCCCGGCGCCAGCAGCACCGCGACGACAGCCCAGGCCAGCAGCAGCCCAACCAGTACCAGCGGCATGACCCAGGGCCGCCAATCCCCGGCGGCGCGCCCGGCCAAGTTGCGCGCAAAGCCATAGGCGGCCCAGAGCCCGCCGCCCCGGTGGTCGGTTTCCTCCAGGAACACCGCATAGGGGTCGCGCCTGGCCAGGCCGGGGCAGGCCCGCAGCAGCGCGCTTTCCAGCAGGCCATGCGGATGCGGCGGGTGCGCCCGCGGCGGGATCAGCGCGCGCAGGATCTCGGTGCCCAGCAGATGCAGCGCGCGCGCGCCGCGGGGGGCGCCGTCCTCCCGCCGGAAATACGCGGCGCTGTCGCGCAACAGCACAGGCGACACCTGCGGCCGCAGCCA
>JADCFR010000139.1 GCA_020249415.1 Roseomonas sp.
TTACCAAGAGATGGGAAAGCGGAAAGGCTGGACCCGCAGGTTGCCCCTGTCCGCCGGGCTGCGTATCTAAGGCGCCATGCCTCGCCTGATTCGCCTTCTGCCGCTTTGCCTGGCCCTGGTCGCCCTGCCTGCCGCCGCGCAGCAGCGCCCGGCCGCGCCTGCCCAGCAGGCAGCCGCATCGGCGCCGCGCCAGCTTGGCACCTTCCGGGATTGGACAGCGGCTACCCATCAGGAAAACGGGCAGAAAATCTGCTACGCCTTCACCCGCGCCAGCAAGACCGAACCGAACCGACAGGGGGTGGTGCTGACGGTCACGCATCGCCCAGGCGGGCGGGATGCGGTGGCGATCACCGCCGGCTATGCCTATCCGCGCAATGCGGAAGTGACGGTCGCCATCGGCCAGACCAATCTGCCCTTCTATACCGGCGGCAATTCCGCCTTTGCGCGCGATGGCGCGGCGGCGGTGGCGGCCATGCGCGGCGGCAATCGCGCCACGGCACGCGGCCCAGCCGCTGGCGGGCGCGGCACCGCAAATGACCAATTCAGCCTGGCCGGGTTTTCCGCCGCTCATGATGCGATTTCGCGTGAATGCCCGGCGCGGAAATGAATAGCGCCGTTCTCGACCTGAACGAGGCTGAGCGCGCACGCATATTGGCGAAAGCCGCTGCCTTCGCCCCGCCACCTGCCACACTACCCGATGGCAGGCGCGATCTGGTGGGCCTTTCGCGTGAGGAACTCGCTGCGGAAATGGTCGCCCTTGGCGAAAAGCCCTTTCGTGCAAAACAGCTTTGGCATTGGATCTATCATCAGGGTGAGACCGATTTCGCCCGCATGAACACCATCGCCAAGCCCATGCAAATGAAGCTTGCGGAACGCTTCGTGGTGGGCCGCCCGGAAGTGGCCACACAGCAGGATAGCGCGGATGGCACGCGCAAATGGCTGTTTCGCTTCCGCGACCAGCAGCAGGTGGAAACGGTTTATATCCCCTCGGCGGAGGAGGATCGGGGCGCGGTCTGCATTTCAACGCAAGTGGGCTGCACGCTGTCCTGCCGCTTTTGCCATACCGGCACGCAGGCCCTGGTGCGCAATCTTGGGGCGGCGGAAATCGTCGGCCAATTCATCGCCGCGCGCGATTCCTATGGCGAATGGCCAAGCCCCAAGGATGGCACCCCGCGCCATCTTTCCAATATCGTCGTCATGGGCATGGGTGAGCCGCTCTATAATTACGAGAATGTCGCCAAGGCGCTGAAGATCGTGATGGATCACGAAGGCATTGGGCTGTCGCGCCGGCGCATCACGCTTTCCACGTCCGGCGTTGTGCCAATGATGGATCGCTGCGGGGCAGAATTGGGCGTGGGGCTTGCGGTATCGCTCCATGCCGTGACGGATGAGTTGCGTGATGAGATCGTGCCGCTCAATCGGAAATACCCAATCGCGGAGCTTCTGGCCGCCTGCCGGCGCTATCCCGGCGCTTCCAATGCGCGGCGCATTACCTTTGAATATGTCATGCTGCGCGGCGTGAATGATAGCGAAGCGGAAGCGCGCGAATTGGTGCGCCTGATCCGCGGCATGCCGGCGAAGGTGAATTTGATTCCCTTCAACCCATGGCCCGGCAGCCCATACAAGACCAGCACATCGGAAGCCATTCAGCGCTTTGCCGCAATTCTGAATGATGCCGGATATGCCAGCCCCATTCGCCGCCCGCGCGGGCGCGATATTCTGGCCGCTTGCGGGCAATTGAAGACGGAAAGCGAGAGAAGGCGCAAGGCGGTCGAATAGCGCGCGCCTTACGGCCCACGCATGAGCCGTGCTGTTTCGGCCTCGATCTGCGCTTCCAATGTTTCCATCAGCGGCTTGCGTGCCAGCCCCTCGGGCAAGGCGGGCAGGATGGAAATGGCAATCACGCCTGGCGTCTTGTGAAACGCCCTTCTTCCCCAATGCTGCCCGCTATTGGTCGCAACCGGATAGCAGGGCACGCCGCTACCCATGACCAGCGCGGCAACGCCCGGCTGATAGGGAACCTTCTCCCCCGGCGCAGACCGAGTGCCTTCGGGAAAAATCACCAAGGGCCGACCCTCATCCAGCACGCGCTTGGCATCGCGCACCATGGCGCGCAGCGCCGCGCCGCCGCCATCCCGATCCACCGCCACCGCCCCGCTATGGCGCGCCACGCGCCCCCAAAAGGGCAGATTGAGCAATTCGCGCTTCAGCACGTAGCGCGGCTCCTCAAGCAGCGCGAGCCAGACAAAGGTATCAAAGGCAGATTGATGTTTTGAGGCGATAATCGCTGCCCCAGGCGCAATATTCTCCAAGCCGGTCACTGCCAGACGAATGTCGCAAATGATGCGTAGCAGCCAAATGATAAGGCGCGCCCAAAGCCGGATGAAGCGGTGCATGAAGCGCGGATGAAAGGGCAGCAAGACCATCGCAATGATGGCGCCAAGCGCGGTGATCGTCATGAAAAGCGCATTGAAGATGCAGGAACGCAGCCAGATCATATGCGCCTTCCACCGAATATCGCCGAAAGACCAAGTTCGGCACCCAGGAGTTTCATGTACTCACCAAGCAAAAGTCCCCAATTGCGCGGCTGCCAAAAGGCGCCTTCCGCGCGCAGCCGGGATGGCGTCACGGGATGCGCCTGCACCTGCAAGCCCGGCATGGCACGGCGCAATTCCGTGCGCGCGCGCGGCATGTGATAGCCCGCCGTCACCAGCCGGATTGTCGCGATCTGCCGCGGCCTGGCCCAGGCGGCGATTTCCACCGCATTGCCGCGCGTGGACGCCGCCGCATGCCCAAGTTCCACCCGACCGGCAAGCCTTGCGAGATCCATGCCCGCGCCGCGCGCCAGATCCGCAAGGCGCGAATCGGGATGCACGCCGGAGACAAAAAGCCGCGGCGCGGCGCCTTCTTCCAGCAGACGAAAGCCCGTCTCTACCCGCTCGGTCCCGCCGGTGAGCACCACAATGGCGTCCGCCGCGCCGACATCAGCGGCCATTTCCTGCACCGCGCGCAGGAACCAGATGAAGCCGCCAAACCAAAGCAGCAGCAGCGCCAAGGCGAACAACCAAAGCCGCCGCAGTTTCATGGCAGGCGCCGCAACCATAAAAGGATGCTGGCCCTTGTCGTGGCCCAGGCGATCAGCGCAGCGGAAACCGGTAGGGCGGCAAGGCCAAGCCATGGCAGGTCCTGCGGGGTGATATCGGGCAGCATCGGCCCGGCTAGCTGCAGCAGCGCCCAAACCAGGCCGCCTGCCAGGGCCACCCCAAGAATCGCCCCCAGCAGGGCAAGCCAGGCGGTGCGGCGCGCGAAGCGCTCGGCAATATCGCGATCCGCCGCGCCCAGCATATGCAGCACCATCACCGAATCCCGCCGCGCCGCAATGCCCGCGCGCACGGCCAGCACCACCACCGAAGCCCCGACCACCGCCACCAGCAGCAGCGCCGCCAAGGCCGCCGCCGAAACTGCCCGCGCCACGGCAGCCAGCCGCGCCACAAACACCCCATGCGCTTCCGTCACCGCACCCGGCACGGCTTCCGCCACCCGATCGCCAATCAGCACCGGGTCGGCGGCCAGATCGGCCAGGCGCAATTCAATCACGCCGGGTAGCGGCAAACCCGCGACATCCCCCAACCAAGGGCGCAGCAATTCCGCCATCCGGCCAGGGTCCACCGCCTGGGCCTCACGCACTGCCGGCAGGGCGCGCAACGCCCCCAGCGCCGCTTCCATGCGGGCGGCTGTTGGGTTTGGGATTTGCACCGTGACGGCCGCATTCGCCCCCTGCTGCCAGCGCTTGGCGAGTTGGCTCACCGCCTCATGCCCCGCCAGCGCGCAGGTCGCGAATAGCGCCATGGCGGCAATCAGCGCCACCAGCAGCCGATCCGCCAGCGCGCCGCGCAGGCCAATCGGGTCGGCCCGGCCCCCAGCGTCACGGCGCATCAACAACGCGGCCTTCTGCCAGGGTAATGACCCGCGCCGGGTGGCGCGCCGGCAAATCCTCAGAATGCGTCGCCACCACTATTGCGGTGCCAAGCCGGTTCATTTCCACAAACAGCGCAATCAACCGTCGCGCTTCAAACACATCCAATTCCGATGTCGGTTCATCAACAATCAGCAAGGCCGGGCGCGTGATGATGGCGCGCGCGATGGCAATGCGCTGCTGTTCACCGCCGGAGAGTTCCGCCGGCGCACGCCCGGCCTTTGCCGCAAGGCCAAGCCAATCCAGGATTTCATTCACATCCTGTTTCACCGCGGCTTCTGCGCGGCCCGCCAGCCGCAACGGCAGCGCCACATTATCCCAGGCGGAAAGATGGCCCAGCAGCCGGAATTCCTGATGCACCACGCCGATCTTGCGCCTGAGCGCCGGCAGCGCCGCGCGCTCCGCCTGCCCGGTATTGATGCCAAGCACCGAAACCACGCCGCTTGAGGGCCGGATCGCGGCATGCATCAACCTGAGGATCGAGCTTTTCCCCGCCCCGGAAGGCCCGAGCAGCCAGGTAAAGCTCCCCTCCCCCAGCGCGAAGGAGACATCGCGCAAGGCATCCGGCCCGGGTTCACCCCCAGGGGTTGGATAGGCCAGCCCGACACGCCCGAATCTCACCATAGGCCTTGTTTCGCATGGCAGGGGCATTGCGCTCAATCTTTCGCTTGCCGAGAAGCCCGCTGTGACGGAAAATAGGCTCATGTTGATCGAATGCCCGAAATGCGAAGCTGGGTTTCAGGTGCCGGAACGCCTGCTGGTTGACCGGGCGCGCCGGCTCCGCTGCGGCCAGTGCGGGACCATCTTCCCCATGCCGGATCCCCCGGAACCGGAGCCCATGGCCTGGCGGGAACCAGAACCGCCGCCACCGCCAGCCGCAGACCCACCAAGGCCTGCCCCGGTGGCTGAAGAACGGCACCCCGAACCGCTGCTGGCAGAGCAAACCTCAGAGACCGCAGAGGCCGCGAATGAGGCCCCCTCTCGCGGTCTGCGCGCGGCCTGGGCGGCCTCCATCGCCCTGCTGATTGGCGGCGGCCTTGCGGCCATCATCCAGCGAGAGGCTTTGGCTGATGCCTGGCCACCCGCTGCTCGGCTATTCGCAGCCCTTGGCCTCATGTAGGGCGCGTCTCGGGCGCCGGGGCGTCGAGAACCGGGTTGGTCAAGCCTGGAAGCTTGGCGCGCGACAGGGCCGCCGAAAAAGGTTACAGGCGTGTCATGCAGGCCACCCCCCCGCTTCTTGCCGCTGAGGGCATTACCAAGCGCTTCGGCGCGCTGGTGGCAAATGACGCCGTGGACCTGACCGTGGCGCCGGGCGAAATCCACGCGCTGCTGGGCGAAAACGGTGCCGGCAAATCCACGCTCGTCAAAATCATCTATGGCCTGCTGCGCCCGGATGCGGGGCGGCTGGTCTGGCGCGGCACGCCGGTGCAGGTGGAAACGCCGCGCGCCGCCCGCGCGCTTGGCATTGGCATGGTGTTTCAGCATTTTTCGCTGTTTGAGGCGCTGACGGTGGCCGAGAATGTCGCCCTCGCGCTTGATGGCGCGGGCGCCTTGGAAGACATCGCCGACCGCCTTGCCGAAACAAGCCGCGCCTATGGCCTGCCGCTTGATCCCAGGCGCGAAGTCTGGCGGCTTTCCGTGGGTGAACGCCAGCGCGTTGAGATCATGCGCTGCCTGATGCAGGACCCAAGCCTGCTGATCCTGGATGAACCCACTTCCGTATTGACGCCCCAGGAAGCCGAGGGGCTTTTTGCGACGCTCGCCCGGCTGCGCGCCGAAGGCCGTTCGGTGCTCTACATCTCCCATAAGCTCGAAGAAGTGCGCCGCATTTGCGAAGCCGCAACCATTCTGCGCGGCGGCCAGGTGGTGGCGCATTGCGACCCGCGCGCGGAAACGGCAGCAAGCCTCGCGCGCATGATGATGGGCGGTGATGTGGTGCCCATCCGCCATGATGTGATTGAAGCGCAGGGCCCGGTGCGGCTGGCGGTCTCGGCGCTATCTCTCCCGCCGCTGCATGCCCATGGCATCGCGCTTGACAGGATCAGCCTGGAACTCCGCGCCGGTGAGGTGCTGGGCATAGCCGGTGTTGCCGGCAATGGCCAGGATGAGCTTTTTGCAGCCCTCAGCGGCGAAGAATTGGCGCCACATGACGCAGCCATCATCATGGATGGTGTTGCCGTGGGCCGCGTTGGCATCAATGAGCGGCGTCGGCGCGGGGCGGCCTTTGTACCGGAAGAACGGCTTGGCCATGGCGCGGCGCCTGCCATGCGGCTCACGGAGAACGCGCTGCTGTCAGGCCATGCCACGAATGGTTTTTTGCGCCACGGCTTGGTTGATCGCGCCAAGCTGACAGATTTCGTTGGCAAGGTCGTGCGCGCCTTTGATGTGCGCAAAGGCCCCGCCGATCCGGAAGCCCGCGCGCTATCCGGTGGCAATTTGCAGAAATTCGTCATTGGCCGCGAAATCGCGCGCCAGCCCGGCCTTTTGGTGGTGGCGCAGCCAAGCTGGGGCGTGGATGCGGGCGCGGCTGCCACCATTCGCCAGGCGCTGATGGATCTCGCGCGCGCGGGCAGTGCTGTTCTGGTGATCAGCCAGGATTTGGACGAATTGCTGGAAATCTCAGACCGGCTCTGCGTCATGTTCATGGGCCGGCTTTCGCCCGCCATACCAACCGCGGAAGCCACACGTGAATCGCTCGGCCTATTGATGGGCGGGGCGGGGATGGCGGCGTGATGAGACTGGTTATGGAAAGGCGCAGCGAAACGCCAATCAGCCTGATGCTGATCTCGCCCATGATTGCCGTGGCGCTGACCATGATATCGGCGGCCATCATGTTCGCGCTGCTCGGCAAGGACCCGGTGGCGGCGCTGCAAACCTATTTCCTTGATCCCCTTTCGGATTCCTGGGGCTTGCAGGAAGTGGCGGTGAAGGCGACGCCGCTGGTGCTCATCGCCGTTGGGCTTGCGGTTTGCTATCGCGCCAAGGTTTGGAATATCGGCGCCGAGGGGCAATTCCTGTTCGGCGCCATGGCGGGCGGCTATATCGCCATTATCACCCATGGCAGCACACAAGGCCTGTGGCTTTTGCCGGTGATGTTGCTGGTGGGCGCCATGGCGGGGGCGTGTTTTGCGTTGATCCCCGCATTGCTGCGCACCCGCTTCGGCGCCAATGAGATTCTGACCAGCCTGATGCTGGTTTATGTCGCGGAATTGCTGCTGGATTACCTGGTGCGCGGCCCCTGGCGCGACCCAGCCGGCTTCAACATGCCCAATAGCGTGGTGTTTGAGGCTGAAGCGACGCTGCCGCTGCTGATGGCAGGCGGGCGCCTTAACATCGGCACGCCGATCATGATCGCGGTGGTGCTTGCCTTCATGCTGCTGATGGGGCGCACACTAAAAGGGTTTGAAATCCGCCTGGTGGGGGAAGCACCGCGCGCCGCGCGCTTTGCCGGGTTTTCCGAGAACCGTTTGATCATCACGGTTTTCATGATCTCGGGCGCACTCGCCGGGCTTGCCGGCGTGTTGGAAGCCGCAGGCACGGTCAAGCAATTGCAGCCCGGCATTTCACCTGGCTATGGCTTCACCGCGATCATCGTGGCCTTCCTCGGGCGGCTCAATCCCATCGGGTGTTTGTTCGCGGGCATTTTCATCGCCATCACCTTCATCGGTGGCGAGAATGCGCAAATCATGCTGCGCCTGCCCTTGGATGCGACCCGCGTGCTGCAAGGGCTTTTGCTGTTCTTCGTGCTGGTCTGCGATAGCATGCTTTTGTATCGCTTCCGCCTGTTGCGGGGTGCCGCCGCATGACATTGTTCGAAGCGATCATCCTGACCATCATCACCGCCTCCACGCCGCTGCTGATTGCGGCGATTGGCGAATTGGTGGTGGAACGCGCCGGCGTGTTGAATCTGGGCGTTGAGGGCATGATGGTGATCGGCGCTGCCGCCGGTATTGCCGCTGCCATCGCCACCGGGTCTTCCAGTTTTGGCGTGCTGGTGGCGGTGCTGGCCGGCATGGCGCTATCGCTGGTTTTTGCCGCACTTGTCTTGGGGCTCGCGGCCAATCAGGTCGCGGCGGGGCTGGCCTTGGCCATTCTGGGGCTCGGGCTTTCGGGCGTGATCGGGGCGCCCTTTGTGGGCATACAGCGCGCGGGCATCGGCAAGATCGAGATCCCTTGGCTGTCCGAGATTCCCTTCCTTGGCCCGCTGCTGTTCCGTCAGGACCCGTTTGTCTATGCCTCCATCGCCTTGGTGATCGGCGTCTGGTGGTTCCTCACCAAAAGCCGTGCGGGGTTGGTGCTGCGCGCGGTCGGCGAGAACCACGCGGCAGCGCATGCGCTGGGCTATCCGGTGCGGCGCATCCGCCTGCTCGCCATCCTGTTCGGCGGCGGATGCGCGGGGCTGGCTGGGGCCTATATGTCCTTGGTTCTGACGCCGTTCTGGACCAGCGGCATGACTGCCGGGCGGGGGTGGATTGCGCTGGCCATCGTGGTTTTTGCCTCCTGGCTGCCCTTCAGGGCCATGGTGGGCGCCTATCTGTTCGGCGCGTTGACCATCCTGCAATTGCATGCGCAATCGGCCGGCGTGCCGCTGCCATCGCAGTTTCTGGCGGCTTTGCCCTATCTGATCACGATTCTGGTGCTGGTGCTCATTATGCGGGCAAGGCGAGGCGGCGCGGCGGGGCCGGCCTCCCTCGGTGTGCCCTTCGTGCCCGATAGATAGCCCCTTCCAAGTGTTGTTTGACCGCATTTTCCGAGCCGCCAAGTGTTGCCACTTGGCTTGAAAATGCTTACGCCATTAACTTTGCTTAACCCAAACCGCTTTTCAGGGAGAGCTTCATGAACATCACCCGTCGTCACCTTATGGCCGGCTCTGCCGGTCTTGCCGGCGCTGCGCTGGCTGGTCAGCAGGCCGCAGCGCAATCGCGCCTCAGCGTCGGCGTCGTCCTGATCGGTCCGGTCGGCGATTTCGGCTGGTCCCACATGCACGACCAAGGCCGCCGCCGCATGGCCGAAGTGCTGGGCGACCGCGTGAATGCCACCACGGTCGAATCCGTGGCCCCGCCCGATTTCGACCGCGTGGTGACGCAGCTTGTCCGCACCGGCCATCGGCTGATTTTCACCACCAGCTTTTCCTATTTCGCCCCCACGCAGCGCCTGGCGCCGCAGCATCCGGGCGTGTTTTTTGAGAACGCGACCGGCCCGACGACGCTGCCGAATATGGCAATCTATAATGCCCGCTTCTACGAAGGCCGCTACATTCAGGGCGTGATCGCTGCGCGCAAATCTCGTTCCAAGACCATCGGCTATGTCGCCACCTTCCCGGTGCCGGAGGTGATCAGCGCCATCAATACCGTCATGCGCGGCGCCTGGTCGGTCGACCCTGCCATGAAGGTGCGCGTGGTCTGGGTGAATGCCTGGTCGAACCCCGCGCGAGAGGCTGATGCCGCCCGCGCCCTGATTGACCAGGGCTGCGATGTGTTGTGCAGCCACACTGATGGCCCGGCACCGCTGCAATTGGCGGAACAGCGCGGCATTTTCGGCTTCGGCCAGGCATCCGACATGACGCGCTTCGCACCGCGTGCCCATCTGACCAGCAGCGTCAATAATTGGGGCGATTATTATGCCGAGCGTGCCAAGGCGGTGCTGGATGGCACCTGGCGCCCGACGGATACCTGGGGCGGGCTTGGCAGCGGCATGTTCCGCATGGCCCCCTTCACCAATATGACGCCCGAGGAAGTGAGCGAGGCTACGCGCATCCGCGATGCCATCGCCGCCGGCACGCTGCACCCGTTTGAAGGCCCAATCACGCGCCAGGATGGCACTGTCGTGATCCCGGCCGGCCGCCGGCTCACGGATGATGAAATTCGCGCGCAGAACTACTTCTATCAGGGCATTGATGTCGCGATGCCGTAGAGCAGATCGCGTTCAGATGGAATCATCTGGACGCGTGAAGATGCTCGCAAAACAAAGGTGGAGAACGTGTTGCGCGAACCCATGTGAACGCAACGCACGCCAAGACGTGGCATAATGGCCAACCGGGTCGCCACACCCGGTCGGCCATCTTCAATGAGGCGGATTTACCCGCCGCGTGTGACCTGTACGCTTGATTCCAAGCCAAGCGCGGCGGCGAGGGTTTCCAAGCGTCGCAACACGCTTTCACCAGCGAAAACGCCGCTACCTTCAACCAGCCGCAGGATCAGCCGCCCACCGCGCCGTTCAAGCGATGTGCCGGCCAGCAACATCGTCGTGCCGCCCGAGAGCGTATAGGCCAAGCGAAACGCCGCGCCCAAAATCTCTGCCCGCCGCAGCGTCCCCACATCCAATAGCAAACGCGCCGAGGGCAGGAAGGGCGCTTCGGTCTCGGCCTCGTATCTAAGCGCCGCCGCCAAAGCCAGGAAAGCGCGGCCATGATGATCAAAGCCAACGCCGGGCTGGCGCAGCACGCGGAAAAACGCGTGTTCGGCGCGGTAATCCGGATGATCATGGCTGCCAATATCACTCACCCAACAGGCGGCCTCACGCAGCCCAAGCGCAAGGGGTGTTTCATCCTCAAACAAGGGCGCAGTCCAGGCTACAAGCGCCGGCGGCATGGTCTGGTCACGCCCGAAGCGCAGTGACATTTCATGGGCGGCGGCAAGCAGTGGATCACGCTTGCGTTCCGCCGCATCAAGCAGGCGCGCATACCAGCCTTCCCGCAGACCATTGGCGCTGAAAATCACGCGGCGCGCGCCGCTGGCACGCAGCAAGCGGCGCAATACCAGCGCCGCAAAGGGCAGATCAGCCAGGCGCTTGCTTGAAGCGCCCGGCATGCGTTCCAGGGTGCGCCGCGTGGCTGCCATCAGTACGCCGGAAAGATCGCGCGCTTCCTCGCGCGTCAGCGCGTAATGATGCACGATTGAAAGCGGATAGCCGGTCTGCGCCATATGCATGCGCGCCATGGCGCGCCAGGCACCGCCCACCAGATACAAGTCTCGCCCGGCAGCGCCATGCAGCCAGGGGTGACGCGCCAGTTCCTCGGTCACAATCGCGCGTGCCTTGCCGATATCCTCCTTCGCACGATCCGCGAGGCGAATGGTGCCAATCGGCAGGCTGGCGCTTTTGCCCTGCGCGCCTTGGCTGAGCTCAACCAATTCCAAGGAACCGCCACCTATATCGCCAAGCAGCCCATCTGCGCCGGGAAAGCCCAGCAATACGCCATCAGCGGAAAGCCGCGCTTCCTCATCGCCGGTCAGGATATGGATCGGCACGCCGGGCAGTTTTTCATTGAGGGCAGCGACAAAGGCCGCGCCATTGGAAGCGTCACGCACCGCAGCGGTGGCCAAAACCTCAATCGGCGCAGCCCCCATGGCACGCGCCACCGCATAATAGCGCTGCATGATTGTCAGTGCCTGCGCGACGGCATCGGCATTAAGCTGCCCCGTATCATGCAGCCCGCGGCCCAGCCCCAGCACGGCTTTTTCATTGAAGATCGTAACTGGATTGCGCCCGCGCCCTTCAAACACCACAAGGCGCACGGAATTGGACCCCAAATCCACCACGCCGCAGCGCGTGGTGGTGGTGGCCTTGCCCGTTCGTGGGCTGAGCGCGGCGCCGTCCATCAATCCTGCTTCACACGATCTTGTCGTTGACGCCGCGGCGCACGCGCCAGCGCACTGCCGCGCCCGGAAAGCGATGGGTTGGTCATGAAATACTCATGCGCTGAAACACCATTCTCGGGCGCTTCGATCCGCGCCCAATGCCCATCCGGGCCAAGCTGCCAGCTTTGCAGCGTATCCTTCAGATTGATCACCATGATCTGATCCAGCACTTGCGCATGCACCGTCGCGTTTTCCACCGGCACCATGGTTTCCACGCGCCAATCCATATTGCGCGCCATCCAATCGGCAGATGAGATGTACACCTTGGCGCGGCGCGATGGCAGCCGATGCCCATTGCCAAAGACATAAACGCGCGAATGTTCCAGGAAACGACCAACAATGGATTTCACGCGAATATTCTCGGAAAGCCCGGCCACACCTGGGCGCAGGCAGCAAATGCCGCGCACAATGGCATCCACCTTCACACCGGCCTTTGAAGCCTCATACAGCGCATCAATCAGCGCCTCATCCACCAGCGAATTCATCTTTAACCAGATCGCCGCCGGCCTGCCTTCCTTCGCAAAGGCAATTTCCTGACGGATCATCGCAAGCAAGGTGGGCCGCGTGGTAAGCGGTGAGAAGGCGAGCTTTTCCATCGTCTCGGGCCGCGCATAGCCAGTCATGTAATTGAACAGCTTGGCAGCATCGCGCGTCAGCGCCGGATCGGCGGTGAAATAGGAAAGATCAGTGTAAATGCGTGCCGTGACAGGGTGATAATTGCCCGTGCCGAAATGCGCATAGGATCGCAATTGCTGGCCTTCACGCCGCACCACCAAGCTTACTTTGGCGTGGGTCTTCAATTCAACAAATCCATAGACCGTCTGCACGCCGGCGGCTTCCAATTCGCGCGCGAGTGCGATGTTGCGTTCCTCATCAAAGCGCGCCTTCAATTCGATAATGCCGGTCACACTTTTGCCGGCCTCGGCCGCTTCAATCAGCGCCTTGGCAATCGGGCTGTCACGTGTGGTGCGATACAGCGTCTGCTTGATCGCAATAACATTGGGGTCACGCGCGGCCTGCCTCAGGAATTGCACCACCACATCGAAACTCTCATAGGGGTGATGCACCACAATATCCTTGGCGCGGATGGCGGCAAAGCAATCGCCGCCGAAATCCAGGATGCGTTCGGGAAAGCGCGGCGTATAGGGCGTGAAGAGCAAATCGGGCCGATCATCCACAACCAGCTGCGTCAGATCGGAAAGCCCGAGCAAGCCATCCACCACGAAAACCTCAGACCGCGGCGCATCCAATTCCTCGGCGACAAAATCCAGAATATCGGGCGGTGTATTGGCGGTGACGGAAAGCCGAATGGCGCGCCCGCGCCGACGCCGCTTGAGCGCGCTTTCATAGGAACGCACCAAATCTTCGGCTTCTTCTTCGAATTCCACATCCGTGTCGCGGATCAGGCGAAACAAGCCGCTTTCCGCCATGATGAAGCCCGGAAACAACCGATCCAGGAACAGCAGGATCACATCTTCCAGCAGCACAAAGCGCATGGCGCCCGCACCGCGGCGTGATGGCAGGCGAATGAAGCGTTCCACCTGCGGTGGCAGCGGCAGCAGCGCGCGCATGGTGCCGCCATCTTCCTCACGCACCAGCTTGAAGACCAGGCAAAGCGCCAAATTGGCGATGAAGGGAAAGGGATGCGCCGGGTCCACAGCCAAAGGTGTCAGCACGGGGAAGACACGGTCCATGAACCATTCTTCCAGCCATTGCTTGTCGGCTTCCGTCAGGTCTTGCCGATCCACCACCATCAGATGCGCTTCGCGCAGCGCAGCGCGCAAATCCTGCCAAGCGTGCTGCTGGCCATCAATGAGCGCGCGCGCGCGTTCATGAATGGCAGCAAGCTGCTGCGATGGCGTCAACCCATCAGGCGATGGCGTGGGCACCCCGGCGCGATCCTGCCCAACCAACCCCGCCACGCGCACGGAATAAAATTCATCAAGGTTATTCGCCGAAATCGCGACAAAGCGCAGCCGCTCCAAAAGCGGATGGCGCGTATTGCCCGCTTCCTCCAACACGCGCTGATTGAAGGCAAGCCAGGAAAGCTCCCGATTGCTGAAGCGTGCCGGGCTTTCCGCCAGCGGGAAGGCTTCGATATCGGGCATAATGTCGCTCATGTGACAAAGCTATAACAGAGAGGCGAAGGAAGGCGAGGGGAGGCGCTGGTCATTCTCAGAATCTTCACAAATCCCCGGAGTTTCCAGCCATTCGGCCAGGGCCAGGCGCGCCAGGGCGCGCGTAATCCGCCCGCCCGCACCCAGCGCCGCATGATCCAGCCGCGCCACCGCCTCAGCCAGGCTCGCCGCATCGCGCGGCAGGCGCGTCAGCAGCCAGGCCTGTACATCCGCATCCACCCGCAACTGCCGATCGGCGAAGAATTTGCTGAGCAAGGCAGACAGCATTGCATCCGATGCCGCGCCGATGCCAACCGCCTGGGTGGCGCGCAGCCGGCTCGCCAAATCCGGCAAGCGCACCGGCCAACGCGCAGGGGCTTCGCGGCCAATCAGCAAAAGCGTTTCGCCCCGTTCGGCGCAAAAATTGATCAGGTGCAAAAGCGCCGCTTCATCCGCCACGCAATCCGCATCATCAATCACACTGCCTTGCGGCGCGGGCGCGGGCAGGCCGCGTAAGCCCATGCCATCCAGCCAGCGCCAGCCAAAGCGCACCGCGGCCGCGCGCGCCAGATGCGTCTTGCCATGTCCTGCCGCACCAAATAGCGCGAGCCGCCCAAGCGGCCAGGCTTCCGGCTTGGCCAGCCAGCTTCGCGCGGCTTCATTGCTGGCATCCGCAATCACATCACGCGCGTCAAAGGATGCTGCGATGGGCAGCGGCAGGGCCAATTGACGCGTCATTGCCCGGTCCGTGGCGGGTCAAGGTAAAGCGGGCTTTCCAGGTAGCGCCTCAGCCAATAGCGCGTCACCACACCAATCGCCGCGGCCATGGGCACGGCAAGCAGCACGCCGAGAAAGCCAAAAGCAACGCCACCGGCAAAGAGTGCGAAGATCACCCAAACCGCATGCAATTCCACCCGATTGCCGAGCAGATAGGGGTAGATGACATAGCCTTCGATCCCCTGGCCAATCACGAAAATCGCGACAATCACCAGCACTTCCTGCCAGGATCCGAATTGCCCGATGGCAAGTAATACGGCGGTGGCAAAGCCGGTCAGTGAACCGACATAGGGAATGAAGGTCAAAAAGCCCGACATGATGCCGATGGTGATGCCAAGCTCCAGCCCCGCGAAATGCAAGGCAAAGGCATAGAAAATCCCAAGCCCCAGACAGCACAGCAATTGCCCGCGCAGCCAGGCGGACAGCACGCGGTCCGTATCGCGCGCGATTTGCCGGATGACATTGGCACTGCGGCGCGGCAGCCAGCTTTCGATCCGCGTCAGCATATCGGGCCAATCACGCAGCAGGTAAAACGCCACAACGGGGGTGACGACAACGAAGGTAAAAACGCTGAACAGCGCAAAGCCGCCGCCAATCAACCGCGTGGTGGCGCCACCAAGCCAGGAGAGCATGGAGCCCACCTGGCTGATCGCCAATTCGCGCAAGCGCTGATCTATCATCTCGGGGCCGAGCGTTTCCTCAAGCGATGTCAGCAAGTCGCGCAAGGCCTGGCCGATGCCTGCGATATAGGCCGGCAGGCGCTGCACCAGCACGCCAAGCTGCGCGAGAATGAGGGGGTAGAGCAGCAACAGCGCCATCAGCGTCACGGCGGCAAGCAGCGTCACCAACAGAAAGGCGCCAATGCCACGCGGAACGCCAAGCCGCGCCAGCCGGGTCGCGAGCGGATCAAGAAAATACGCAATGGTTGCCGCCAGCACGAAGGGCGTCAGAATGCCCTGGAACAGCCAAAGGCTGAACAGCAGCGCAAGGCCGCAGCCCAGAAATAACGCCCAGCGCTGCCCGCGTGTTGCTGTACGCGGCCCCGTTGGCGGCGCGATCACGGGCCGCGCGGTGATGGGCGGGCGTTGATCGCTCATGGGGCTCCGCCCGCAGTGCGCCGCGCTGCCTGCGCCACATAGGCAGCGCCGGACGCAAAAGTGGTAGCCGCGACAAGCCAGATCATCACTTCCAACAACAGCGGCGCGCTGAAGCCAAAACCCGCCAGTAGCAGCACCAAGGCAGCAAGCAGAATCTGCGCCGCCGTATTCGCCTTGGAAATGAAAATCGGTTTGATGCGCGGCGGCAGACCGACCGCCCATAATACTAGCACGCCACCCACAATCAGCAAATCACGAAACACCACGAGAATCGCAAGCCAATCCGGCAGCACACCAATCGCTGCAAGTGTGACATAAACCGAAACCAGCAATGCCTTATCCGCGATGGGGTCAAGCACCGCGCCAAGCTGGGACCGCGCATTCCAGGCGCGCGCAATCCAGCCATCCAGCGCATCCGAAATCCCGGCACCGATGAAAACCAGAAAGGCCAAATCAAGCCGGTGCTGCAACATCAGCCAGATCGCCGCCGGCACGGCGCAAAGCCGCCCAAGCGTGATCAGATTGGGCAGGGTGAAAAGCCCTGCCCCCGCCAGAAGCGGCGGCGGATGCGAAACCCGGCGAAGATCAGGACCGTCCGGCAAGGCCAAGCCGCCATTGATCATTCTGCGCGCCAGACCCGCGCGTCAATTGCAAGCCATGCTGGCCGAAGGTCTCCGGCGCAATGCCAATGGGCACGCGCAGCCCGATATTCAAATGCGCGCGGTCTATGGTGATCGCCATGACATCCAGCTTGGCACCAGCCGCCACCACGCGGCGGCGAATTTCCAGCCAATCATTGAGCGACGCATAACGCGCGGTCGCTTCCAATGACGCCAGAATAGGCGTGGCGGGTGTATTGCTGATCGGCGATTCGCTGGCCGTGCCGGAAGGCAGGGTCGCGGCGCGCACCTCGGCCCCCTCGGCGAAGCTTTGCACGGCATCAGCATCGAACTGGATCGTAAGCCGCCCGCTATAGCGCTGCGGGCCAGTGGTTTCCTGTTCGATCACAATGGAACGCACCATGCGATCAAGCTCGGCATCGGTGGGCCTGCGCGGCGCATTCACCATGCCTTGAATGCGATCCCAGGCCGTGCGGCGCCCGGCGGCAAAGGCGCGTTCCTGCGCCACCACGCCATTTTCCGCGGTGGCTTCCGCCACCACGCCGCGCTGCGTCAGCGCGCCCATATCGCTGAATTGCGCTAGGGCCGGCAGGGCAAGCAGGCTCAGCCAGAAGCTTGCGCAAGCCGCCGCCACATGTTTCCCTCCGGCCAATCCAAAGGCGCGGCGTTTTGTCATCAAAGCCTTCCCTTCGCGCTCTCCCGCGCTATAGCACAGGGGCATGGTATCAAAACGGAGGTCGCCCTGACCAGTTCCAATCCTCAAAGCCTCACCTACCGCGATGCGGGCGTGGATATTGAGGCCGGCGACGCCCTGGTTGAAGCCATCAAGCCCCTGGCGCGCGCCACGAACCGGTCTGGCGTCATGGGGGGCTTGGGCGGTTTCGGCGCCTTGTTCGACCCGAAGGCGGCAGGTTTTTCGGATCCTGTGCTGGTATCTTCCACCGATGGGGTTGGCACCAAGCTTCGCGTCGCGATTGAAGCGGGCATTCACGACACGGTCGGCATTGATCTGGTGGCGATGTGCGTGAACGATCTGGTGGTGCAGGGCGCTGAGCCGCTGTTTTTCCTCGATTATTTCGCAACCGGCAAGCTCCAGCTCACTCAGGCGCGGGCGGTGATTGCGGGCATTGCCGAAGGTTGCCGGCAGGCGGGCTGTGCCCTGGTCGGTGGTGAAACGGCTGAGATGCCGGGGATGTATGCGGCGGATGATTATGATCTGGCCGGGTTTTCCGTCGGCGCCGCCGAACGCGGGCGGCTGCTACCCGCGAGGGTTGCGGCGGGCGATGTGCTGATCGGCCTTGGGTCTTCGGGCGTGCATTCCAACGGCTTTTCCCTGGTGCGGCGAGTCCTGGCCGCGCGCGGCCTGACGCTCGCTGACCCCGCGCCCTTCGCGCCTGGGCAGAAGCTTGGCCAGGCCCTGCTGACGCCCACGCGGATTTATGTGAAGCCGCTGCTTGCCTTGCATCGCGCGGGGCTTTTGCATGCGGCAGCGCATATCACCGGTGGCGGCCTGCCCGGCAATCTGCCGCGCGTGCTGCCGGCGGGTGTCACGGCAGTGCTGGAAGCGGGAAGCTGGCCCGTGCCGCCGGTTTTCGCCTTCCTGGCCGAGGCCGGGAATGTCAGCGCCGATGAAATGCTCCGGGTCTTCAATTGCGGGCTTGGGATGGTGCTGGCGGTGCCGGCCGCGGGCGCGGAGACAGCCACGCGCATGCTGACCGAAGCCGGTGAGGCACCGTTTCGCATCGGCCAACTGGAAGCCTCCAGCGGGCCAGCCGGCATTCATATCCAGAACCTGCCCCAGGCCTGGCCGCGCGCATGAAGCGGGCGCGGCTCGCCCTGCTGATATCCGGGCGCGGGTCCAATATGGCGGCGATTCTGGCGGCTGCCGGGCCGGATTACCCGGCGGAACCCGTGCTGGTGCTGTCCAACCGCGCCGATGCGGCGGGGCTTGAGGTCGCCAAGGCGCGCAGGGTGCCCACCGCTGTCGTGGAAAGCCGTGCCTTCAAGGGTGATCGCACTGGGTTCGAAGCCGCCATGGAAGCGGAATTGGCCCGGCATGGTGTTGAAATCATTGCGCTGGCCGGCTTCATGCGCGTGCTGACGCCCAATTTCGTGCGGCGCTGGGAAGGACGGCTGATCAATATCCACCCCTCCCTGCTGCCGGCCTTTCCGGGCCTCGATACCCATGCGCGGGCCCTGGCAGCAGGTGTCAGGCTGCATGGCTGCACCGTGCATCTGGTGACCGCTGGGGTGGATGAGGGACCGATCCTCGCCCAGGCCGCCGTGCCGGTTTTGCCCAGGGATACGGAAGCCAGCCTGGCGGCCCGTGTGCTGGCCGAAGAACATAAGCTCTATCCCGCCGCTCTGTCCTGGCTGGCGGCGGGACGCGTGTGGCTGGAAGGGGGGCGGGCGGTCATCACGCCAGTGGAATCTGCGCGGGATTCGCTACTGAACCCCTTGCCCCGCACGGCGTTGCTTTCTACACAGTGATCCAGGGTTTGAGCGTTGGGGAAAGCCATGGCTGAGAAAGAACATTATGATTTCGTCGAAGTGACCTCCGCCGATATTCTCGCGGATCGGCGTGGCGGTTGGGAGGATTTCACCCGCTTCGTCACCTGGTCCACCGGTGCCATCATTGTGGTGCTGATATTGATGGCGATTTTCCTGGTCTGACTCCGACGAAAACCCACCAAAAGAAAAGGGGCGGTTCTGACCGCCCCTTCGCGTTTCCGCGCCGCGCTGCACTGGCGCCTATTCAGTCAAATTCGGCACCTTGCCGGGGCGGCCCAGCAGCCAGCCCTGCATCGCATCGCAGCCGGTCTTTTCCAGGGCGCGTAGCTGCGCCAGAGTCTCCACACTCTTTGCAACCACAATGGTGCCGAGCGCATGGGCGGTTTCCACTTGCCCGGTTGTCAGCGCCAAGGCGCGGCGGGCTGAAAGGCTTTCCCCATCCAGCCCGGCGCAAAGGCTTGGGTGCAGCTTCACCATGGCGAAGGGAATCGCGCGCAAGGCGAGGATGGTGCCGCGCGCCACGCCGTAATCATCAAGCGCGGCCACAACCCCAAGCCCGCGCAGGCCCGCCGCCAGATTCGCCGCCGCATCATGCCAGAGGGAGACCGCATTGGCCGGCAATTCCACCGCCAAGCCGCGCGGGTCCGTATCAGCTTCATAAAGGGCGCGGCGCATCAAAGCGGTGCCATCGCCGCGCAAAAACGCCTCGGCAGTGATATTGACCGAGATATAGGGGGCGGAACGCGGCCAACGCGCCCTGATCCGGCAGGCCTCAGTGAAGACCCAGGCATCCAGCGCCGCCGCCATGCCGGCCTGGGTCGCGGCATTGACCGTTTCCATGGCGAGGATCGGGCCAAGATCAGGATGCACCCAGCGCAACAGCGCCTCATACCCCACGGTTTCCAGGCCATTGGCGCTGCAAACGGGCTGCAAATCCAGGCGCATCCCGGCGCCATCATTGGCCAGCGCCTCGGCAATGCCCTGGCGGAGTTCTGCCGGCGAATGGGCAATATCCAGCCCTGCCGCCGCCCGATCCCCCTCGAAGCTGAAACGCTCGCTCATGCCCGCGCCCTCAATGTCTTGAGGGCGCAGTAAACACCAGAACTGCTTACGGTCTGGTTACCGCCGGGGCGGAAACCGCGCGGGGATCACGCGAAGATTTCACTGCCGGCGAAGAAATAGGCAATCTCGATGGCGGCGTTTTCCGGGCTGTCGGAACCATGCACCGAATTCGCTTCAATGCTTTCAGCGAAAAGCTTCCGGATGGTGCCGGGGGCGGCGTTGGCGGGGTTGGTCGCCCCCATCAATTCGCGATTACGCGCGACCGCGTTTTCGCCTTCCAGCACCTGTACCACCACGGGGCCAGAGGTCATGAAGGACACCAAATCCTTGAAAAACGGGCGTTCACGATGCACGCCATAAAAATTCTCGGCCTGGGTCTGCGTCATGTGAATGCGCTTTTGCGCGACAATGCGAAGGCCCGCATCTTCGAACACCGCATTGATCTTGCCGGTCAGGTTCCGGCGCGTGGCGTCCGGCTTGATGATGCTGAAGGTGCGTTCGATGGCCATGGTGGCAAACCCCTGAATGTCTGGAAAAGATGGGGGCGGATAGGCGGGATGGGCCGCTTGCGCAAGCCCTGCCTAGTGGTCCGATCGCCGCTGTCGGTTCCCGACAGCGGCGTGAA
>JADCFR010000014.1 GCA_020249415.1 Roseomonas sp.
ATCATCGCACCAGGCAACCGGGCGATGCAGCGCGGCGGCCAGCGCTTCCTGCATCGGCTTCAGGGACATTTCCGGCACGCGCTTGCCCTTGGGCCGATCAAAATGGCTCAGCACCACAACGCGGGCACCCTTATGCGCCAGTTCCGCGATGGTCGGGCAGAGGCGTTCAATGCGCGTACGATCCGTGATGCGGCCATCCTTGACTGGCACATTCAAATCCGCGCGCAGCAATACGCGCTGACCCTTGGCAGGCAGCGCATCAATCGTCTTGAAAGCCATGATGGAACCTCGGGCAGGGGTGGGGCAGCACGTTGCGCGCTGCCCCTTAAGACTACTTCAAAGGGAACCGAACAGCGCGGCGGTATCGCTCATGCGGTTCGAAAAACCCCATTCATTGTCATACCACGACAGCACGCGCACCAAGCCGCCATCCACCACCTGAGTCTGCGTCGCATCAAAGGTGGAAGAAGCCGGGTTGTGGTTGAAATCAATGCTGACTAGCGGTTCGGTGTTGTAGCCAAGAATGCCCTTCAATTCGCCCTCAGCCGCCGCCTTCATCGCGGCATTCACAGCTTCCTTCGTCACACCTTCCCTGGCAGGCACGAAATCGAGCGACACGAGTGAGACATTGGGGGTCGGGATGCGAATGGCCGTGCCGTCCAGCTTGCCCTTCAATTCCGGCATCACCAGGCCCACCGCCTTGGCCGCCCCGGTTGAGGTCGGGATGGCGGAAACCGCTGCCGCGCGGGCGCGGTGCAAATCCTTGTGCAGCGTATCAACGGTGTTCTGATCACCCGTATAGGCGTGGATCGTCACCATATAGCCGCGCAGGATGCCGAAGTTTTCATGCAGCACCTTGGCCACCGGCGCCAGGCAATTGGTGGTGCAGGACGCGTTGGAAATCACCGTCATGTCCTTGGTCAGCGTCTTGTGATTGACGCCATAGACAATGGTCGCATCCGCATTGTCGCCAGGGGCCGAAATCACCACCTTGCGCGCGCCGGCGGTGATCAGCGCGGAAGCCTTTTCCTTGCTGGTGAAAATGCCGGTGCATTCCATGGCGACATCAACGCCCTGGAAGGGCACCTTGGTCGGGTCACGTTCTGCGCTGACGATAATCGGCGCATAAATTCGGCCATTGGCGGTGATGATGATCTTGTTGCCATCCACCGCGACCTCACCGGGGAAGCGGCCATGCACACTGTCATAGCGGAACAGATGCGCATTGGCTTCCACACTGCCCAGATCATTGATCGCAACGCATTCCACGTCGCGACGATTGCTTTCAATCATCGCGCGGAGCACCAGGCGCCCGATGCGCCCGAACCCATTGATGGCAACCTTCACGGCCATGATATCTTCCTTCCCCGAAAAAGAAATCGAACTTAAACGCCAAGCCGCTTGCGCACGGCTTCCGTCACCGCTTCCGGCGTGATGCCGAAATGCTTGAATAGATCATCGGCGGGCGCCGAGGCACCGAAGCCCGTCATGCCAATGAAAACGCCGCCATCACCAAGCCAGCGTTCCCAGCCAAAGCCAACCGCGGCTTCAATGCCAAAGCGCGGCGCGCTGCCGAGCACGCTGGCGCGATAGGCATCATCCTGCGCGGCGAAAAGCTCCCAGCACGGCAGGGACACCACGGCGGTTGCAATGCCCGCTGCCTGCAAGGCATCCCGCGCGGTCATGGCGAGCGACACTTCGCTGCCCGTGGCAATCAGCGTCGCCTGGCGCGCGCCATCGGCTTCCGCGAGCACATAGCCGCCGCGCGCCGAGCGATTTTCCGCCGCATCGCTGCGCAAGGCCGGTAGGTTCTGGCGGGATAGCGCGAGCAAGGATGGCCCATCGGCGCGGCGCAGCGCCAATTCCCAGCATTCGGCGGTTTCCATCGCATCCGCCGGGCGGAAGACATGCACATTCGGCATGGCACGGAAGGAAGCGAGATGCTCTACCGGCTGATGCGTCGGCCCATCTTCGCCAAGGCCAATCGAATCATGCGTCAGCACATGAATAACGCGTTGGCGCATCAAAGCGGCAAGCCGCACGGCGGGGCGCAGGTAATCGCCAAAGACCAGGAAGGTGCCGCTATAGGGGATGATGCCGCCATGCAGCGCCATGCCATTCATGGCGGCTGCCATGCCATGTTCACGCACGCCCCAATGCACAAAGCGCCCGCTGAAATTGCCGGGTGCGATCGCCGGCACGCCCTTCACATTGGTATTGTTGGAACCGGTCAAATCCGCCGAACCGCCGACCATTTCCGGCACGGATGGCACCAGGGCTTCCAGCGCCTTCTGGCTGGACACACGCGTTGCGAGCTTCGGCTTGTCGGTCGCGATCTGGGCGCGGAGTGCGGATAGCGCCTCATTCCAGGCTTCCGGCAGGCGGCCGGCCATGGCGCGTTCAAATTCGGCGCGCTGCGGGTGCTTGGCGATGCGCTTCAGCCAGGACCGCCGCGCGCCCGCGCCGCGCCGCCCGGCAGCCTCCCACAGCGCCTTGATGTCCGCCGGCACTTCAAAGGGCGCTGCCGTCCAGCCCAAAGCCTGCTTGGCGGCAGCGGCTTCAGCGGCGCCCAAAGGCGAGCCATGGCTGCCCGCCGTGCCCGCCTTGGTCGGCGCGCCAAGGCCAATAATGGTCCGACAGGCGATCAGCGTCGGCTTCCGGTTGCGCATGGCCCAGGACATGGCGGCGGCCAATTCGCCCGCATCATGCCCATCCACGCGCCGCACGGCCCAGCCAT
>JADCFR010000140.1 GCA_020249415.1 Roseomonas sp.
AACGCCGTTTTTTCGGCGTATTTTTCTTGCCGGTTTCGGATATTGGCTTCCCCTCTTCCGTGCGGCCCAATGACACCCGCGATTTTATAAACCAGCCAATCGCGCCAACCACCGGCGCGCCCACAAGTAGTCCTGCTACAATAATTTTGTCGTGCAAGGCCAAATAAATCGCACCAAAAATCGCAGCCAAAAAACCTAAAAACCCGAGTAGTTGGCCAAGATAAGGGTATAACATTTCATAGGTTTGAAGCCGGTGTCGGTGCTTTTGCTCCCGTTGAGCCATACCAACTATTTTTTCGCCACTTCCAGGAACAGTATTCTCATACAAAGCTAGGTGTTTGGGATGCGGCAAAGGTCCCGAAAAAGATTCCGCTGCCGAAACCACTTGAGTGGCAATTTGCTGAAGACGCGCTGGTTCCTTAACATGAGGGCGCAGCAATTCAGCAGCTTTTCCAATCACTTCTGTCTGACTATCTCCAGAATTAAGGGGCTCCGATTTTGGGAATTCGGAGGCCGAACCTTGGGATCGCTCATCCCCCGGCGTTTCACCCTTCTGAAGTGAGGTCATACTGCTTCATGGCGACGGCTAAATCGCGCCCAACCGCCTCCCAATCATCCCGAAGACCTACTTTGGGAGCCAGCGGAGGAGGCAGCGTGCCTGTGAGGAATAGGCAAGCGCCGCCAAAGCCTAAAAAAACACCATCGAGAAAGGAAGCGAACCCAGCCGTCCTCGCGGGTGCAGAAACCCTTTGAGAACAAACATCCATTCGCGCAGCCTCCGGGGCAGCGCCAGAAGTATTTTGAGGTTTTCGGAACATGTTGCTCACCGGACCTACTAACTAACCCACTTGATATCGGATTGAAAGATCGAATTTCAATAAAAATCTCTGGCTGACGTCCAATATCCAACAGCACCAGGCTGGTATCCCCGACGTAAACACTAATCAGTTCCAGTGTATGCTCTCCACCGGTCCTTTCGCTTGCCGGTCCGGCATGTGGCGCCTATGGTGCGCCGCGCATTCAAAGGTGAGCAAGAGTGGATTTGGCGCCGCAGCACATGCCTGGCGAGGATCAGGGGCGGGGGGAAGATGCCCTGGCCGCGCTGACGGCGCTTGTCCAGGCGGATCTGGAAGCCTGCAACCGCCTGATCGTGGAGCGGATGCAAAGCCCGGTGGCGCTGATCCCGCAATTGGCCGCGCATCTGGTGGCCGCTGGCGGGAAGCGGCTCCGGCCCTTGCTGACTTTGGCGGCGGCGAAGCTTTGCGGCTACCAAGGCGAGAGGCATGTGTCCTTGGCTGCCTGTGTGGAATTCATCCATACGGCGACGCTGTTGCATGATGACGTTGTCGATGAAAGCGCGCTCCGGCGCGGGCAGGCCAGCGCCAATGCGCTATTCGGCAATAAGGCTTCCGTGCTGGTCGGCGATTTTCTGTTTGCCCGCGCCTTTCAATTGATGGTGGCGGACGGGTCGCTTGAAGTACTGCGCATCCTGTCCACCGCTGCCGCGACAATTGCGGAAGGCGAAGTACTGCAATTGATGACGCAGAATGATACCGCGACCACCGAAGACCAGTATCTGGCGGTGATTGAAGGCAAGACCGCCGCGCTTTTCGCCGCCGCGACCGAGGTGGGCGCGGTGATCGCAAATCGGCCCAAGGTCGAACAGGCGGCACTTTGCGATTACGGCGGCGCGCTTGGTATCGCGTTTCAATTGGTGGATGATGCGCTGGATTACGCTGCCGATCAGGCGGCGCTTGGTAAGACAGTGGGCGATGATTTCCGCGAGGGAAAAATCACCCTGCCAGTATTGCTGGCTTTCGCGCGCGGGAGCGAGGAAGAACGCGGTTTTTGGCGTCGTGTTTTGGAGGAAGGCGACCAGCAGGAAGCCGATCTGGCGACCGCCATGGCGCTGATGACGAAATACGACACGATTGGTGAGACAATCGCCCGCGCGCGCCGCTATGGCGACAAGGCGATTGCGGCTTTGGATGTTTTCCCCGACAGCAGCGAACGCCGCGCCATGGTGGAAGTCGTGCGCTTTTGCATTGATCGGGCGCGGTAGCCTCCGCTACCCCCGCTGCATGAGCGCCGCCACATCGCGGTCCCGCGCATCCTCACTCCCTGCCAAGCCTTCCACCACGCCATGCCTATCCTGTTCCGGCCGGTTCTGGCTGAGTTTGCGCTTGCCGATCAGCGTTGCGATTTCCATGCGCAGCCCGACAATACCCTTAAGCTGAGAGGCAATGAAATCCCCCGGCGCATCATCCACCGCCCAGGGCTCAGCGCGCGGCGCTTCATGATGATTGGTCAGCCGATCCACCAGCGCATGCAAGCGCGTGGCATCCTCAAACACCTCAACCGCGCCAATGGCGTGTACGGCGACATAATTCCAGGTCGGCACGACCTTCCCATGCTCACGCTTGGAGGCGTAAAAGGACGGCGAGACATAAGCCTCCGGCCCCATGAAAATCGCGCGCGCATGCCCTGCGGTGGCAAGCGCGCGCCAGTGGGGATTGGCGCGGGCCAGGTGCCCATACAGCGTACCATGCGGCCCTTCATCGGCGGCGAATTGCAGCGGCAAATGGGTCGCTTCCGGCACGCCATCCGTGCCGGTGCTCACCAGTATCGCCAGCCGTGCCTCGCGCAGGATGGCGTGCAGGATTTCAGGGCGATCTTCACGGAATAGGGGCGGGTTATACATCTGGGCCTTCTCCAAACCTGGATTGCTGTTAGCCTGTCCCGGCTAAGGGGAAAAGTCGTATGTCCGAAGAATTGATCCGCCTGAGTGCCACGGAAGCTGCCGCCAGGCTGAAGGCGCGCGACATCACGCCGCTTGACCTGATTGACGCTGCCGAGGCGCGCATCGCCGCAGTGGATGGCACGGTGAATGCGCTGCCCACGCTCTGCCTTGATCGCGCGCGCGACCATGCCCGGGCGCTGATAG
>JADCFR010000141.1 GCA_020249415.1 Roseomonas sp.
AGCCATGGCGAAGCGGTTGTCGGCGGCGGGTTTTGTCCGCCTAGGGCAATTGGCCGCGCTTGATGCCCGCGCTGCCTTGGCCCGCTTTGGCGCCGATGGCCCGGCCTTGGTGGCGCGCGCGCGGGGTGAGGATGACCGCCCGGTCAACCCGGCGCGAGAGACCAAAAGCATCAGCGCCGAGACTACTTTTGATACCGATATCGCAGCGCTGGACGCGCTGGAGGCACCGCTTTGGCGGATGTGCGAAAAACTCGCGCGCCGGCTCAAGGAAAAGGGGCTGGCGGCGGGCGGGGTGGTGCTGAAGCTGAAGGCGGCGGATTTCGCGCTCCGCACCCGGTCTCAGCGCCTCGCGGAACCAAGCCTTTTGCCCGAGGTGATTTTCGCCGCCGCGCGCCCACTTTTGCAGAAGGAAGCCGATGGCACGGCGTTTCGGCTGATTGGCATCGGCGCCCAGCCCTTGGCGCCGGCGGATCAGGCGGATCGCGGCGATCTGGCGGACCCCGAGGCGCCACGCCGCGCCGCGCGCTGGAAGGCGATGGAGGCGTTGCGCGCGCGTTTTGGTGAAGACGCCGTGATGGCCGGGCGCGGTTTTAGGGCGAAACCAGCGCCGGCCAAGTGCGATGACAATTAGGCGTCAGCGGCGCGTCTGCGCCTGCGCCACTTCTTCAAAGCCCCGCACATCATCCGGGCGGAGCGAACGCGCATTGGCCAGCACCGGGCCACCGGGCCGCGGGGTTGCGGCGGTGCGGATATAACCATTATCCGGGCGGTCATAGATAAAGCCCTGGATGGGGTAGATGCGCCCCAGGCTTTCCTGATCCCGCCCCACCTGAACGCGCACAGATGACCAGTCATTGTTCAAAGACACATCAATCACCGAAACATCCTGCATGATGGACCCGCGGCGAATGCCGGGCCCACTCCAATTCGCATGATGGATCAGTATTTCGCGCGCGCTGATCACTTCCTGCACCACGGCGACATGGCCGGAGCGCATTTGCCCGGTGCGGGCAAAGGCCAGGATGGCGCCGGCTTCCGGCGCATGACCGCGCGCGTAAAGCCCGGCAGCGTTATGCCACCAATCACCGCCATTGCCGCGAATGGCCATGCCAGTGGCCTGCCGCACATAGGGCACACAGGAAATGCCGCCCGGATTGGCGTGCGCAATACGCTGGGCTTGCGTGGGTTGCGGGCGCGCGCGCTGCGCCGCCTGATTGGTGCTGACGCGTTGTGCTTGAACCACGGCTGGACGCTGAGCCTGCGGATTTGCTCGCGCTTGATTGGCGGGCCGCGCCGTGGCGGGCTTGGCGGCCTGCTGGCGCTGGGCGGCGGGCTGCGGGTTTGCCTGGCTCGCCAGGGTTTGATTTGACGTAAAGGCCACACCAAGAGCGACAAAAGCGGTCGCAACAAGCTTGCTTGTCTTCATTTCCGTTTAAAGCCCCCGTTTAGACGTGACGCTATTGCGTTCTGGGAGGGAGGTAAGCCAGGCCGACTTAACGGAACAAGTATAGCGGCTGTAACTTGGTGAAACTTGGCGTGATTAGCTGAAAGAGACTGTTGGTAATGGTGGAATATAGGAATTTGGTCTGTGACTTTTGGCAGAAATGGGGCAGGGCCACAGTGTGGTGACTTTCGTGCCACAGTCGCAGCAAGGATTCGGCCATCCCAGAGGCGGCTCGGCGCGCCCTGTTCCAGCGGCGAAAGACCGCGTTGATGGCCCTTGATTTAGGAAAGAATGCACTAATCAACCAACCAACGCCCGTGGCGCCATCTGCCACAAAAAAGGCGGTGGCCCCGGGGAGCCACCGCCTGCCAGAAAAGCCCGGTGAAAGGATCAGGCCGCTTGCAGCCGCTTGATCAGCGCCTGGGTCGCTTCGCGGAGCTGTACCGCCTCATCGGCTACGGTGCGGCTGGCATTGGTGATGCTGCCCATGGCCTTGCCGGCATCTTCTGCCATGCCGGAGACACGGCCGATGGAGCCTTCCAGCCCATCCACCGCCTTGGCGGCATTGCGGAGGCTGGTCGCGATCTCCGCCGTGGTGGCGGATTGTTCCTCGACCGCCGCGGCAATGGCGGTGTTTTCGCCATCCAATTGGCTGATGCGCGCCACGATATCGCCAATCACGCCCACCACATCACCGATGATATTCTGCATGGCGCCAATTTCGGTCTGGATGCTCTCGGTCGCCTTGGCCGATTGCGCGGCCAGGTTCTTCACCTCGGAAGCCACCACGGCGAAGCCCTTGCCAGCCTCACCGGCACGGGCTGATTCGATCGTGGCATTGAGCGCCAGCAGATTGGTCTGCGCGGCAATGGTGCCGATCAGCCCGGTGACATCATTGATGCGCACCGATGCCGCATTCAGCCCATCCACCAGGCTGCTCACGCGATCCGCCTGCTCCGCCGCACCGCGCGCGGTTTGCGCCACAGCGGTCACGCGGTTGGAGACTTCGGAAATCGCAACCGTGAGTTCCTCAGCCGCGGCCGAGACGGATTGGATGCCGTTATTGGCCTCCGTTCCCTCATGTGCAGCGGAACGTGCCTGGGCGAGGGTTGCATCCGTGACGGAGGCAACCTTGGTGCCTTCCTG
>JADCFR010000142.1 GCA_020249415.1 Roseomonas sp.
GCCATCAGCGCGGGTTTATTCGCCACGCGCAACCGATTACTGGCGAAGCGTTCATCGCGGCCAAGCTCGGAAAGCCCCATCGTGTCGCATAGCTTGCGAAACAGCCTGTCATTGGCCGCCGCTACCATCACCGGCGCGGTTGCGGTCTCAAAAGATTGAAACACCACCGTATTCGGATTGCCCGAAAGATTGCGCGGTGGCGGCCGGCCCGAGACAGTGAAGCCTGCGAAATGGGGCCCCATCCAGCCAAGCGCCGTTTCAAGCAGCGAGGTATCAACCACGCCGCCCTTGCCGGTGCTGTGGCGCCGTTCAAGCGCGGCCAGAATGCCAATCACCGCCCACATGCCGGTGCCAAGATCGAGGATTTGCACCCCACTTCGCGTGGGCGGCCCGCCTTCAGCGCCATTCATCATCATGAGACCCGAATAGCCTTGCAGGATCGGCTCATAGCCCGGGTGCAGCGCCTTCGGCCCCACTGCGCCAAAAGCGCCGAGTGACGCATAGATCAGCCGCGGAAAACGCGCGGTCAGCGCCGCACCACTCAGACCCAAATCGTCCAAAGCGCCGGGGCGCATATTCTGCACAACCACATCCGCATCGCCCACCAATTCCATCAGCAGCGCACGGTCGGCATCATGGCGCAGATCAAGGCTGAGCGATCTTTTGCCGCGATTGACGGCGATGAAGGTGGTGGCGGTGCCTTCATGCATGGGCGGACCCCAGCCGCGCGCATCATCGCCGCCTTCGGGGCGTTCGAGCTTGATCACCTCGGCCCCCAGCATGGCGAGGATCTGGCCCGCAAAGGGCCCCGCCAGATTCTGCGCGATTTCAACAACCCGGATACCGGCCAAAGGTGACATGCCCGCTTCCCCAATCCGCCTTAGTCATGGCGCGCCCTTGGGTCGGGAGCAAGCGTCGCATGCCCCACCGCAAAGGCCCCCGCACCTGCCGGCCAAGCCTGGTGAGGGGCTGATCGCCCTTGGCCTTATGGTTTCAGCAAGGCGTGCGAAGCCCTATATGGGCCTAATGCCGCCCCTTATTCGTGCCCTTTGCGTCCTGTTGCTCGCGCCCCTGCTGGGCGCGCCGGCGGAACGTTTGCCGACGCCCGACCCCTTGCGTGCCGCTGGCTGGCAGAAGGGCGGCTGGCCGGGCATCAAGCCCGCGATATTCGAGGCGCTGCCTGACGGAGGGCTCCGCATCACGGGCGTGGGCCAGGGGAGTTTCGTCTGGCGGACTGTCGCCCAGGCCGATGCCTGTCTCTATTGGCGCTGGCGGGTGGATCAGGGGCCGCCGCCCACGCCCTTGAATCGCAAGGGCGGCGATGATCGTGCCATTGCGATCACAGTCGGGTTCGATGGCTGGCCGCCGGATGTTGGCATATTCCAAAAAGCGCAGCACGCCATGGCGCAGGCCATGGCCGGCGATCACCGCCTGCCGCGCAGTATGATTGCCTATGTCTGGGGTGGTTCGGGGCAGGAACCGCGCCCCTTTGTCAATCCCTATGTGAATGGCCTCGGCAAGGTTTATATCCGTCGCGCCGCCGATGCGGAAAAGGCGCGCTGGTTTGATGAAAAGGCGGAAATCACGCGCGATTGGCGCGCCGCCTTCAAGGGCGCGACGGTCCCGCCGGTGCTTGAAATCGTGATCGGCACCGATGTGGATGACACAAATGCGCGCCTTGATGCGCGGATCGAACGCATCCGCTTCGCCCCTTGTTGATGTGATCGCCCTGGCATGATCCGGCGCAAGAAAGCGCGCTTGTATCATGCTAACAGACGGGCCGAGACAAGGAGAGCCGCATGACCGACCCGCTACCCACCATCTGGAATCCTGATCAGCGCATCGGCGATATGCTGAAGGGCAAGCGCGGCCTGGTGGTGGGCATTGCGAATGCCGATTCCATTGCTTTTGGCGCTGCCGCCAAGCTCTGCGCCTTTGGGGCCGAGCTTGCCGTGACCTGGCTGAATGACAAGGCGGAGGCGCATGTGCGCCCGCTGGCCGAACAGCTTGGCGCCGGCATCGCGATGAAGCTGGATGTCGAAGCCCCCGGCGAAATGGAAGCGGTGTTTGAACGCCTCACGCGCGACTGGGGCAAGCTTGATTTCGTGATCCATTCCATCGCCTTCGCCCCGCGTGCCGATTTGCATGGGCGTGTCATTGATTGCTCGGCTGAGGGTTTCGGCCAGGCCATGCGCGTTTCCTGCTGGTCCTTTTTGCGCATGGCGAAGCTCGCGGAACCCATCATGGCGCCGGGCGGCGTATTGGTGACCATGAGCTATTACGGCGCCGATAAGGTGGTGGCGAATTACAACATCATGGGGCCGGTGAAGGCCGCGCTTGAAGCTTCGGTCCGCTATGCGGCGGCGGAACTGGGGCCGCGCGGTGTCCGGGTTTTCGCGGTCTCGCCCGGGCCGCTCCGCACCCGTGCCGCGAGCGGCATTGCACAATTCGATGAATTGATCGCGGATGCCAAGGAACGCGCACCGGCGCAGCGGCTCGTGGATATCGCCGAAATTGGCCGCGTGGTCGCGTTTCTGGTGAGTGGCGCGTCATCGGGCATGACGGGTGATACGATTTATGTGGATGCGGGGCTGCATCATGTCGCCTGAAGCCAAAGGATCGGCACTGCTGGTGCTGAATGCGGGATCATCCTCGCTGAAATTCGCGGTCTTTGCCGTTGAGGTGGGCGGCTTGACGCAGCTTCATGATGGCCAGATGGAAGGCATTGGCACCGCGCCGCATTTCACCTTACGTGGTGCCGCCGGCGCGCTGCTGACGGACCACCGCTTCACGGAAGCCGAAGCGCCCAAGGGCCATGAAGGCGCGCTTGGCGTGATATTGGCGGCGCTTTCGCCCTTGCTGGATCGCGCTTCCATCCGCGCCATTGGTCATCGCGTGGTGCATGGCGGGCGGGATTTGCATGCACCGGTGATGATCACCGATGCCATCATGGCGAAGCTCCGCGCGCTGGTGCCACTGGCGCCCTTGCATCAGCCGCATAATCTGGCCGGCATTGAAGCCGCCGCGCGGCATTTTCCGGGTGTGCCGCAAATCGCCTGTTTCGACACGGCCTTTCACCGCACGCAAAGCCATGCCGCCGCAACCTTCGCGTTGCCGCCGCGCTTTTTTGATCAGGGCATTTTGCGTTACGGCTTTCATGGCCTGTCTTATGAATACATCGCGCGCCGCCTGGCTGCGGAGGATGCCGCACTTGGGCGGGCGCGCCTGATTGTCGCGCATCTCGGCAATGGCGCCTCACTTTGTGCCATTCAAGGCGGGCAAAGCCGCGCCACCACCATGGGCTTCACCGCCCTGGATGGCGTACCCATGGGCACGCGGAGCGGGCAATTGGACCCCGGCGTGGTGCTGCATATGCTCGAGACGTTGCAGATGACACCGAAGGACATCACGCATCTGCTGTATCATGAGAGTGGCTTGAAGGGCATGTCGGGCATATCGCAGGATGTGCGCGCCATTGAAGCCGCGGGGACCGAGGCTGCCGAAGCCGCTTTGGATCACTTCGCCTTTCGCGTGCGGCGCGAGATTGGCGCGCTCGCCGCTTCCATCGGCGGGATAGACGCGCTGGTCTTCACCGCCGGCATTGGCGAGAATGCGCATGGTGTGCGCGCCCGCATCTGCGCGGGGCTCGGCTTTCTGGGCGTCAACCTTGATCCTGAAGCCAATGCTGCCAATCGCGCCGAGATTGGCCGCGCTGGTGATCCCGTGCGCGTGCTGATCCGCCCAACGGATGAGGAGGCGATGATTGCCGAACACGCCTTGGCTTTGGTCGGTGGCGCCTGAGAGGCTACCGCCGGCCAGGCTGTCAGTGGGGCAGCGAGGTGTCGCACCAGGCGCTTAGAAAACGGGCCAATGCCATAACGGCTCTCATCACCATATTGCTTCCCTGCATGGTTATGGCGCCGCCGACAACGCCCGCTTGCAGGGCGCTATAAGTCGCGTGACACTCACCTGGATTGCATCCAGGGAAACGCCCATGAATTGGCAACCGGAAATCGAGGAGCTGAAGCGCCGCCAAGCCATGGCAGAAGCCATGGGCGGGCCGGATAAGGTGAAGCGCCAGCATGATGGCGGGCGGCTGACGGTGCGCGAACGAGTCCTGAAGCTGGTGGACAAGGACAGCTTCCACGAAGTCGGCGCCATTGCCGGGCGCGGCGAATATGACGCCAAGGGCGATCTGGTGACGCTCACACCTTCCAATTGCGTCATGGGGCGGGCTGAGGTTGATGGCCGCCCCGTTGTGGTGGTGGGCGATGATTTCACCGTGCGCGGCGGCAGCGCCGATGCGACCATTCGCGAAAAACCCATCATGGCCGAACGCATGGCGGCTGAATTGCGCCTGCCGATCATTCGCCTGATTGAAGGCTCGGGCGGTGGCGGTTCCGTGAAAACCATTGAAACCACGGGCCGCGCCAATCTGCCGGGCGGCGTTGGTGGCACGCAGCTTTATCATCTCACCACGCAAAATCTTGGGCTGGTGCCGGTGGTGACCCTCGGGCTTGGGTCGGTCGCCGGGCTTGGTGCGGCGCGGCTCGCGGCGGCACATTATTCGGTAATGACGAAATCCTCGGCGATGTTTGTCGCAGGCCCCCCGGTGGTCGCGCGGCTTGGGGAGAAGCTGGACAAGCGCGACCTGGGCGGTTGGGACGTCCAATGCAAGGCCGGCGCGGTGGATGATGCGGTAGAGACAGAAGAGGAAGCCTTCGCCGCCGCGCGGCGCTTCCTGTCCTATCTGCCGCAATCGGTGTTTGAGGTCTCGCCCCGCTTGCGGTCACGCGACGATCCCGAACGGCGCGATGGGAAGCTGATCAGCGCCATCCCGCGCGACCCGCGCCAAGCCTATAAGATGCGCCCGATTGTCGAGACGCTCTTTGACAAGGGCAGTTTTTTTGAAATGGGCCGCTGGTTTGGCCGGCCGATCATCACCGGCCTTGCGCGCTTGGATGGCTTGCCGGTCGCGGTCATGGCGTCCGATCCGGTGTTTTCGGGCGGTTCCTGGACGGCGGATGCCTGCGCCAAGATCATCCGCTTTGTGGACATGGCGGAAACCTTTCACCTGCCGGTGGTGTATCTGATGGATTGCCCCGGCTTTGCCGTGGGGCTTGATGCCGAGAAAACCGCCACCATCCGTTGGGGCGTGCGCGCCATGGCGGCGGTCAATCAATGCCGCGCGCCCTGGTGCACGGTGATTTTGCGCAATGCCTTTGGTGTCGCCGGTGTCGTGCATCAACCAGCCGGGCGCTATTCCATCCGCTATGCTTGGCCATCCGGGCGCTGGGGGTCCTTGCCACTCGAAGGCGGGATCGAAGCCGCCTACGCCGCTGAGGTGAATGCGGCGACAGATCGCGAAGCAAAAATCGCCGAAATTGACGAGCGTTTGCAGAAGCTGCGTTCCCCCTTCCGAACTGCTGAGGCCTTTTGGGTCGAGGAAATCATAGACCCGCGCGAAACCCGCCCGCTGCTCTGTGATTTCGCGCGGCTGGCGGAACCCTTGCGCGGCACGGGTCTTGCCGCACTCACCATGCGGCCCTGATCAGGCTTCGACGACCAAATCCTGATAGGCATGCCAGGTGGCATGCCCGATCAGCGGCACCACAAGCGCAAGGCCGAGGAAGAAGGGCACCATCGCGAAAGCGGTGAACACCACAATCAGCCCGGCCCAGAAGATCATCGCGCCCGGATTGGTCAGCACGGCGCGGATGGAAAGCACAATGGCTTCCAGGGCCGAGACATCTCGGTCCACCAGCATGGGAATGGATATCGCCGAGATCGCAAAAGCTGTTGCCGCCAGAATGGCGCCCGCGCCCGTGCCGACAATCAAGAATGGCAGCAGCATGTCTGAACGCAGCATGGCGAGGGGCAAATCTTCCAGGCTTGGCGTGAAATTGATGCCAAACATCAGCATGAAAATCAGCGCCGCCACGCGCACCCAGAACAGATGCAGGATCACCAGCACAACGCCAAGAAAACCAAGCTGTTGGCCATTGCGCGTGAAACCAGCAAGGCAAGCGCTGAAGGTCACGGGCTTGCCCTCGGCGCGAAGCTTACTTGCCTCATAAAGCCCGGTCGCGAGCAAAGGGGCCACCATGAAGAACCCCGCCGAGGCCGGCAGGATCACCCAGGCGGAACGCACACCGAGCAGGATCAGAATCAATAACCAACCGGACGCAGCCAGGGCGCCGCCATAGAAAAATCCGATCCGTGGATTGGCCATCAGATCGCGCCAGCCGGCATTCAGCCAGAACCAAGGGCGATCGGGCGATACCTTCCGAATGGTCAGCCGGCGCGGCGCAAGTGCTGCTTCGCTTGGCATGAAACTTCCTCCGCTTGCCCTGCGGGCGCGAGGCCCAGGTAATTGGCGTTACAATCTAGCCGCAACCATCATGGGCAAATTGATCAGGATCAAGGACGCTTGGCGCCTATCAGGTTTTTCTACCCCCTGACGCGGCCCGTTTCGAGTCCCGCGTCTTGAGGGAGACTAGATATGGCCGCCATTGCCGCCTCGGCGCGAAGCGCGCCCGGTGA
>JADCFR010000143.1 GCA_020249415.1 Roseomonas sp.
CATTCCGCGCAATCATTTGGTGGAGGCCGCGATCCGCGCCGCCGAGGACCGCGATGATTTCCGCCCCTTTGCGGCGCTGATGGCAGTCCTGGCGCGGCCCTTTGAGGATCAGCCGGAAAACACCGCCTATGCCAGCCCGCCCAAGCCCGAGGAGCGCGTGCTGGCCACCTTCTGCGGTACCTGAGGCTGTTGCCTTTCAGGGGAAAAAGGACCAGATAGGTCCGGAAACCCCCTCCCATCCAAAGGGCCAAGCCATGTTCATCGAAACCGAAGCCACCCCCAACCCCGCCACGCTGAAATTCCTGCCAGGCCGGGATGTGATGGGCGGGCGCGGCACGGCGGATTTCACCAACGCCGAGGAAGCCGCCGGCCGCTCCCCCCTCGCTGAGCGGCTGTTCGGCCTTGGCGATGTCGCGCGGGTCTTTTTCGGCGCGGATTTCGTGACCGTCACCAAGTCGCTGGATGCGGATTGGCAGATGCTCCGCCCGCAAGTGCTGGGCGCCATCATGGAACATTACCTGGCCGGCATGCCCATTCTGGAAGGTGCCGCAGCCGAAGAGCATGCCGAGGATTTTGAGCCGGCGGATCAGGAAATCGTCCTGCAAATCAAGGAATTGCTGGATACACGCGTGCGCCCGGCAGTGGCGAGCGATGGCGGCGATATCGTGTTCCGCGGCTTTCGCGATGGCATTGTGCGGCTGCGCATGCAGGGTGCCTGTTCCGGCTGCCCATCTTCCCGCGCCACGCTGAAGCATGGCGTGGAAAACATGCTGCGCCACTACGTGCCGGAAGTGGTGGCGGTGGAGCAGGTGGAAGCCTGACGCTATAGAGCCCCCTGTTTCACTGCCCTGACGGAGCCAAACCATGTCCGAAACTGCCGCGCCCCTTGATGATCGGGCGCTTGATCAGCTTTTTCGTGCCGCGCGCACCCAGAACAAATGGCAGGACCGGCCCGTGCCGGATGCCAAGCTGCATGAGCTGTATGAGCTGCTGAAATGGGGCCCGACTTCGGCCAATTCCTCACCCGCGCGTTTTGTTTTTGTGCGCACGCCGGAAGGCAAGGCGAAGCTCAAGGAAGCGCTATCCGCCGGCAATACGGAAAAGACCATGGCGGCGCCGGTCACGGTGATTGTCTGCTACGATAGCTATTTCTATGACAAGCTCGGCCAGCTTTTTCCGCATGCGGATGCCAAGCCCTGGTTCACCTCAAGTCCTGAGTTCGCGGAAAAGACCGCGTTTCGCAATGGGTCCTTGCAAGGCGCCTATCTGATGCTGGCGGCGCGCGCCGTGGGGCTTGATGTCGGCGCGATGAGCGGCTTCGACAATGCCAAGGTGGATGAGCTGTTCCTGTTCGGCACCGGCTGGAAGTCCAATTTCCTGGTCAATCTGGGCTATGGCGACCCCGCCGGCCTGTTCCCGCGCAGCCCGCGGCTTTCCTTTGATGAGGCCGCGCGGCTGGAATAGGCGCGCCCCGCCCGCCGGGTTTGACCCCGGCGGGTTCTAGCTTAAAGAGGCAGATAAACCAGCAATTTGAGAGACTGCCTTGAACAAGCCGCTGCCCAATTCCTTCCGCCAGGGGCCTGATGCCCGTGGCCGCTTCGGCCCTTATGGTGGGCGTTTCGTCGCCGAAACCCTGATGCCGCTGATCCTTGAGGTCGAAAAGGCCTATGAGGAAGCCAAGCGCGACCCGGCCTTCATGAATGAATGGCGCCGGCTGCTGACGCATTATGTCGGCCGGCCGAGCCCGCTTTGGTTTGCCGAACGCCTGACGCAGAAGCTCGGCGGCGCCAAAATCTATTTCAAGCGTGATGAGCTGAACCACACGGGCGCGCACAAGATCAATGCCGTGCTGGGGCAGATCATGCTGGCCAAGCGCATGGGCAAAACGCGCATCATTGCCGAAACTGGCGCCGGGCAGCATGGTGTTGCGACTGCCACCGCCTGCGCGCTGTTCGACCTGCCCTGCACCGTCTTCATGGGTGCGACCGATGTGGAACGCCAGCAGCCCAATGTATTTCGCATGAAGCTTTTGGGGGCCGAGGTTGTGCCCGTTACCTCCGGCGCGGCGACGCTGAAGGATGCGATGAATGAAGGCTTGCGCGATTGGGTCGCCAATGTGCGCGATACCTATTACTGCATCGGCACCGTTGCCGGCCCGCATCCCTTCCCGATGATGGTGCGCGATTTCCAATCCGTGATCGGCACAGAAGCGCGGGAACAGATGCTGGCCGCGGAAGGCCGCCTGCCGGATTTGTTGGTGGCAGCGATTGGTGGCGGTTCCAATGCCATGGGCCTGTTCTACCCCTTCCTGGATGATCCAAGCGTTGCGATGCATGGCGTGGAAGCCGCCGGCAAGGGCGTGGATACGGAAGAACACGCGGCGTCTCTCACCAAAGGCCGGCCTGGCGTGCTGCATGGCAATCGCACCTATTTGTTGCAGGATGAATTCGGCCAGATCCTGGAAGCGCATTCCATCAGCGCGGGGCTGGATTATCCCGGTGTTGGCCCCGAACACGCCTGGCTGCATGACATCAAGCGCGTAGAGTACATGAGTGCGACGGATGATGAGGCGCTATCAGCTTTCCAGCTTTGTTCCAAAATGGAAGGCATCATCCCAGCCTTGGAACCCGCGCATGCGCTGGCGCATGTGATCAAGGTGGCGCCGACCATGGCCAAGGATAGGCTGATCATCATGAATATGTGCGGGCGCGGGGATAAGGATATCTTCACCGTAGCGCGCGCCCTTGGCGTTTCGATGTGAGTGTCATGAGCCAATCTTCCCGCATCGCCGCGCGCTTTGCTTCCCTTCGTGCCGAAGGGCGCGGCGCCTTGATCCCCTTCCTGGAAGCCTTCGATCCTGACCGCGCGACGGCCATGGAAATCCTGCGCGGCTTTCCAGGCGCGGGTGCTGATTTGATCGAAATCGGCTGCCCCTTCACCGACCCCATGGCTGATGGGCCGACGATTCAGCGCGCCGGTCAGCGCGGCTTGAAGGCCGGTGCCACGCTTGCCGGCACGCTGCACATGGTGCGCGAATTTCGTGCCGGCGATGCGGCAACGCCGATCATTCTGATGGGTTATTACAACCCCATCCTGTCCTATGGCGATAGTTTTTGCGCCGATGCCGCGGCGGCGGGTGTGGATGGCCTGATCATTGTGGATGTGCCGCCCGAAGAAGCGGATGAGATCGAACCCCAGGCGCGCGCTGCCGGGCTTGATATGATCCGCCTGATTGCGCCCACCACGGATGATGCTCGCCTGCCCAAGGTTTTGGCGGCAACATCGGGCTTTGTCTATTACGTTTCCATCACCGGCATCACCGGCACACGCAGCGCCAGCGGCGCTGAATTGGCCGATGCCATTCCGCGCATCCGCAAACACACCAATTTACCGATCGCGATTGGCTTCGGTGTACGCACACCCGAACAGGCGGCCGAGGCCGCGCGCATTGCCGATGGCGCGGTGGTGGCTTCCGCTCTCATTGATGTGCTGGCGAGTGATCTGGATGCCGAAGGCCGCGCCAAGCCAGGCACGGCGCAGAAGGTGCTGGATCAGGTGGCGGCGCTGGCAAGCGCAGTGCGTGAGGTGAAGAAAGGCGCCTGAAGGCGTCGCGTATGTTTTCAAGAGGAAGCGTGAGATGACCTCCCCCATTGGTCCCCTTTCCGGCTTACGTGTGCTTGATCTGACGCGCGTGCTCGCCGGCCCCACCTGCACACAGATGCTGGGTGATCTTGGCGCCGAAGTGATCAAGATTGAACGGCCCGAAGCAGGCGATGATACGCGCGGCTTCGCGCCCCCCTTTGTGCCGAATACGAAGGAAAGCGCCTATTTCGTCGGCGTCAATCGCAACAAGAAATCCGTGACGCTGGATATCGCCAAGCCCGAAGGCCAGGCGATCATCCATAAGCTGCTGGAGCATTGCGATATCCTGGTGGAGAACTTCAAGGTCGGCGCCTTGGCGAAATATGGCCTGGGCTATGAGCAATTGGCGAAGACCCATCCGCGCCTGATCTATTGTTCCATCACCGGCTTCGGTCAGACCGGGCCTTATGCGCCGCGCCCCGGCTATGATGCGCTGATTCAGGCCATGGGTGGCGTGATGTCGCTGACCGGCGACCCCAATGGCTCACCGCAAAAGGTTGGCGTGCCGGTCGCTGATCTTTTCGCGGGGCTTTATGGCTGCATCGGCATTCTGGCGGCGGTGAACCATCGCAACAATACCGGGCAGGGCCAGCAGATTGATATCGGCATGCTGGACACGCACGTGGCCTGGCTCGCCAATCAGGGCATGAATTATCTGGCGACGGGCGAAAACCCGCCGCGCCTTGGCAATCAGCACCCCAATATCGCGCCCTATCAGGAATTCCCGACCAAGGATGGCTATATCATCCTGGCGGTCGGCAATGACCCGACCTTTGAGCGTTTCTGCAAGGCTTTCGGCCAGGAAGCGCTGCTGGCTGATCCGCGTTTCGCCACCAACCCCATCCGCGTGCAAAATCGCCAATTGGTGACGGATACGCTGACGCCGGTGATGAAATCAAAGACCACGGCGGAATGGATTGAGGCTTTGGAAGCGCTCAAGATCGGTTGCGGTCCAATCAATACGCTGGAACAGGTTTTCGCCGATCCCCATGTGCAAGCGCGGGAGATGGTGGTGGAAATGGCGCATGGCAGTGGTGAGACGGTGAAGGTTATCGCCAATCCGGTGAAGCTTTCCGCGACACCACCAAGCTATCGCAGCGCGCCGCCGGTTTTGGGGGAACACACGCAGAATGTGCTGACGGACGTGTTGAAAATGAGTGCGGCCGACATCGCCGCACTCAAGGAAAAAGGCATCCTGTGATGGCGCTGCCAGCGGAAGCACGATCTGGGTCGCTCCGCTGGCTGTCGCCGGCGGGTTTCTTCAATTTGCGCTGGCTGGAATGGGGGCCAGAGACGGGCGCCCCGGTGGTGTGTGTGCATGGGCTGACACGTTCGGGGCGGGATTTTGATGCGCTGGCGCGCGCACTCGCGGCTTCGGGGCGGCGGGTTTTCTGCCCTGATCTGCCGGGGCGCGGTGCTTCGGATTGGCTGCCCAATCCCGCACTGTATCAACCGCCGATCTATTCCCAGGCGCTCGCGCATCTGCTGGCGCGGATGGATGGGCCGGTGGATTGGGTCGGCACGTCATTGGGTGGCATTTGCGGCATGGGCATTGCGGCAACACCTGGCAACGCCATCCGCCGCATGGTGTTGAATGATATCGGCGCCGTCATTCCTGCTTTGGCACTGCAACGCATTCGCGACTACATCAATCGCCCAGCGCCAGACTTCGCGGATATTGCCGTGCTTGAGGCGCATTTGCGCGATGTGCATGCGCCCTTCGGCAATCTCAGCGATGCCGAATGGCGGCATTTGGCGGAAACCTCTGCCCGTCGCGATGCTGAAGGCACCCTCAGGCTGCATTATGACCCCACCATCATCCAGGCTTTTAGCGCGGATGAGATTGCCGATATTGATCTGACGCCCTTCTGGGCCGCTATCGCCATTCCGGTACTGATCCTGCGCGGTATCACCAGTGATGTTCTGCCGGCGGATGTCGCGGCGGAGATGGCGCGCAAGCCGAATGCGCGGCTGCTTGAAATTGCCGATGCCGGCCATGCACCGGCACTGATGGCACAGGATCAGATCAGCGCCATAACGGATTTCCTGAACACGCCATGAGCGACGAAGCATCGCCCCCACGCAAGGAAGGGCTGATTGGCTTTGTGGTAGCGCTGTGGGATGGGCTTTACAGCTTTGTTTTTCGCGTGGTGCCTTTGTTATTGGCCGCGGCCTTTGTGCTGCTCTTGCTGCGCGAAATGCGGCGGCAGGATATCGAAATCGCGCCCATCCAGGTACCTGTAAGGCTGGCGGAAGCCGGGCTTTCGCCGGATGTGGTGGCGCTCAGGCTGCTTGATCAGGTGGTTCTGGTGCAGAATACCGTCACGGCTGAAAGGCTGGGTCAGCAGCGCTTGGAATTGGCTGGCGATCAGCCGGATTTCAATGTGCCGATTGCGGGGCTTTCGCTCCGCGCACTCGCCACGCTGTTGCGCAGCGTTTTCGGCACACCCAGCCGGCGTATTACCGGCGAGATTGTGGCGGAAAAGGAACAGCTTAAACTTCGCTTGAGGCTTGCGGGGCATGGGCTGATTGCCGATATCGATGGCGTGCCGGCCGATGCCGTTGATCAATTGCTGGCGCGTGCGGCGCCGGAGATTTGGCGCGTGATCCAGCCAAGGCTTTACGCCTGGCATGTGGCGCAGAACGAACCAGATCAAGCTATTGTGCGTGACAAGCTGCGTGCCTTGTTGCGCAGCGCGGGCGGCGATATCGCCACCGAAACCACTGCGCGCGGCCTGATGGGGCGGAGCTATTTGCGCGAAGGCCGTGCGCGCGATGCCTTCGATGTTGCGGAGATCATCATTAACGCCAATCCCGAACAGGGCGCGGCCTGGTATCTGCGCGGCCTTGCACAATTTCGCCTGGGTCGCGTTGAAGCGGCGCTTGAGGATTATCGCCGCGCGCAACAACTCGACCCCCGCGCCGTATGGGTACATGTCGCCTTGGCCGAGGTCTATGTGCAGGCTGGGCGATTGGATGATGCACTCAGTGAAATCCGCAAGGCGCTCGCGGTGCAACCGCGCGATCCTTGGGCGCTTTTGCATGAAGGCAATGTACTGCTGGCGATGAACCGGACGCGCGAAGCCATGCTCGCCACACGGCGCGGGTTGGATCAAGACCCGAATAGCGCTGATTTGCGTCATTTGCTTGGGCGTGTTTGGCTGAAACTGGGCAATACGGTGGAAGCCGCCAATGCCTTTCAGCAGGCCATGCGGTTAGCGCCCGCCATGGCGGAACCCGTGCTTGATCTTGCTGAATTGCAGATCAGCACTGGAAAAACAACCGAAGCGCGCAATGCCCTGACTGCGCTGCTGGCGCGTGAGGATCTGCCGGCACTACAGCGTGCGCGGGCCGAAGCGCTGATGGCCCGCTGAACAATAACGCCAGGAGTTTGCAGCCATGTATGATGTGATCGTGGTCGGCGCAGGTTCATCAGGGGCCACCCTGGCAGCACGGCTATCTGAGGATTCGCATCGGCGCGTTCTGCTCCTGGAAGCAGGGCGTGATTGGCGCGCGGCGGAAGCGCCGGCCGCTTTGCGCAGCCCCAATATCGTGCCCTTCATGCATGACCCCGCGCATCAGGCCGCCTGGCAATGGCCAGGCTTGATGACGCGCCGTACCCGCGCTCAGGCGCCCAAATTCTATTGGCGCGGCAAGGCACTGGGCGGTTCTTCCACAGTCAATGCGCAAATCGCCATTCGCGGCGTGCCTGCCGCCTTCGATGCCTGGGCTGAGGCAGGGTGTGAGGGCTGGTCGGCCAATGATGTCATGCCGATTTTCGATGCCATCGAAGATGATGCGAATTACGGCCTACCCGGCAAACGCCAGGGCGGCCCCATCCCGGTTTGGCGCATGCCGGAAGAAAACTGGGGCGCGGTTGATTGCGCTCTCCGTGACGCGGCGCGCATGGCGGGCTATCCTGTCAAAGCCGATCTGAATGCGCCGGATGGTGAAGGGCTTTCCTGCAACCCGATCAATCTGCGGCATGGCCAGCGCGTGACCACCAATGATGGCTATCTGGAACCGGCACGCGGGCGCGCGAACCTGACCATTCGCGGCAATGCGCTGGTGGATCGCGTGATCTTCGAAGGGCGCCGCGCTGTTGGTGTGCGTGTGCGCTTCGGCGCTGGCGCCTTTGAGGATATCAGCGCACGAGAGGTGGTGCTTTGCGCCGGCGCCATCCATAGCCCCTGCATCTTGATGCGCAGCGGCATCGGCCCCGCCGCGGCCTTGCAGGCCTTGGGCATTAGCGTGCTGCAGGATGCGCCTGCCGTCGGGCAGCATTTCATGGACCACCCGATCCTGCGCGCGAGCCTCGCCCTCAAGCCCCGCTTTCGCGCGCAAGGGGCTGATGCGCGCCATACGAATTGCTGCCTGACCTATAGCAGCGGGCTCGGCGGCGGCGGAGAGCGTGACATGATCATCATCGCCTATAATCATCGCGGCCTGGCGGATGGTGGCGTCGCGCCCAATGGCGGCATTGGGGTGGCGCTTTATGATGCGCTATCGCGTGGTGAGGTGCGCTTGACCTCCGCCGATCCTGATGCGCAGCCGGTGGTTGAGGAAAACATGCTGGACCACCCCGCAGACCGGCTGCGCATGCGCGATGGTGTGCGTCGTCTTGCGAAGCTTTGCGCCCTGTCGCCGGTGACGGAGATTGCGGATGCCATCACCTTCGGCGAGACCACGCTTTCCATGACCGAGGCTGCCGCGCTTGCGGATGATGCGCTGGATCAGCTCATGCTCGATCAGGCGGGCGATATCCAGCACGCCGCCGGCACCTGCCGTATGACCGCGTATGAAGACCCGCGCGGTGTGGTGGACCCGGATTTGAAGCTGCGCGGTATGGAAGGCGTACGCGTGGCCGATGCCTCCATCATGCCCTATGATTGCCGCGCCAATCTGCATTTCACCTGTGTGATGATCGGCGAGGCGGCGGCGCGAAGGATGCGCGCAGCCGGGTGAAGGCAGTCTATTCCTTATTTCGTTATTGTGGTGCCGTTGAAAACAGTGAAGGAAAGGAAATGTCAGAATGAAAATCGCCCGCCTCAAGATCACGCTGGATGATGTGGAACCCCGGGTCATGCGCCGGGTTGAGGTGCCTTTCGACATTCGGCTTGACCGGCTGCATCTGGTCATCCAGGTAGCCATGGGCTGGACCAATAGCCACCTTTTTGAGTTTCGGCTTGGTGAGGAGGGTTGGGGTATTCCGGACCGAGATTTCCCGGATGAAGCGCAGGATGCGCGCAAGGCGCGACTCTCAATGTTTTTGACAGAGTATGGCAAAAAGAAATTCGACTATATCTATGATTTCGGTGATTGCTGGGAACACACTATCTCTATCGAAAAAATTCTGGAAGCTGCGCCTGGCCAGGAATATCCCTGCCTTATCGAGGCCGAAGGAAATTGCCCCCCAGAGGATGTTGGCGGCTATCCCGGCTATGAGGAGCTGCTTGCTGTCAAGGCAGACCCGGCACATGAACGACGCAAAGAATTCGAACAATGGATGGATCTTGACGCGTTTGATCCCAGAACACCCGATACTGCTTTCATCAGGCTCGCCTTGAAGGCTTTGGCGAAGAAATGGGCACCAAAGCCAAGAACCAAGTCAGCGAAGCCGGGACCATAAGCCGGTTCGCTGACACTTACCCCCGCTTCAGCACCGTCGCCGCATCCACCGCGAAATAGGTCAGAACCCCCGCCGCCCCCGCGCGCTTGAACGCCAAAAGGCTTTCCATCATGGCGCGTTCGCGATCAATCCAGCCATTTTGCGCGGCACCCGCGATCATGGCGTATTCGCCACTCACCTGATAGGCGAAGGTGGGCACGCCGAAGCGTTCATGCACACGGCGCACAATATCCAAATACGGCATGCCTGGCTTGACCATGACCATATCCGCACCTTCAGCCAGGTCCATGGCCACTTCGCGCATCGCCTCATCCGAATTGGCCGGGTCCATCTGATAGGTTTTTTTGTCGCCCTTCAGTGACGAACCAGACCCCACCGCATCACGGAACGGCCCATAAAAGGCAGAAGCATATTTCGCTGCATAAGACATGATACGCGTATGGATAAAACCCCGCGCATCCAGCGCGGCGCGAATGGCGGCAACGCGCCCATCCATCATGTCGGAGGGCGCAATCACATCAATGCCCGCTTCAGCCTGATTGACCGCCTGCGCGGTCAGCACCGCGAGTGTGTCATCATTCGCGACATAGCCATCACGGATCACGCCATCATGCCCGTGATCCGTATAGGGATCGAGCGCGACATCTCCAACCAAGCCAAGCTCCGGAAACTTCGCCTTCAGCAAACGTGAGGCGCGGCACATCAGATTATTCGAATTGGTGGATTCCGTGCCTTCCGCATCCTTGATCTCAAACGGCGTCATCGGGAATAGCGCCACCGCCGGCAAGCCAAGCTTCACCGCCGGTGCGACATGTTCTTCCAGCCTATCAATGGTCACGCGCACCACGCCGGGCATGGAAGCGACCGGCATGATGGTATTGCTGCCTTCCATGATGAAGATCGGCCAAATCAAATCACCAACACTCAGCACATTCTCCGCCACCAGCTTGCGCGTCCAGGCATCATAGCGGTTGCGGCGCATGCGAATGGCGGGGAAGGCGCCAAGCGCGGGGGCGGGCTCGGTCAGGCCAAGCCCTTCGGCCATGCGGCGACGATCGGCGTTCATGCCTCAGCCGCCTTCAGCGCCTGGTCAAGAGCCGGCAATATGTCATCAATATGCGCAATGCCGATGGAAAGTCGCACATAGCCAGGTGTCACGCCGGA
>JADCFR010000144.1 GCA_020249415.1 Roseomonas sp.
CTGCAAGCGCCGCGTGGCCAGAATCATCCGGCGGCTTCCGTTGGGCTGTCCTCGCTGCCGTCTGATCCCTTCACGCCCTTCCTGCTTGGTGACGCGGAAATCCGCAACATCAGCACAACCTCGCTACCCTGGCGGAACAGTCAGAATACCATGTCAACGGAATGGACCTACGCACTGATGATGCATATGTCCACGTCGCTTGGCGTGAATTGCACCTATTGCCATAACAGCCGTTCCTTCGCCGAATGGGCGCAAAGCCCCCCGGCGCGGACGACGGCATGGCATGGCATCCGCATGGTGCGGGATATCAACATGTCCTATATCGAACCGCTGAAGCCGCTTTGGGTGCAGAACCCGAATGGTCCGGCGGAAGGCCCGCATGGACCGCGGCTTGGGGCATTGGGTGATCCGCTGAAGGTGAATTGTTCCACCTGCCACCAGGGTGTCAATCGTCCCCTGAATGGTGCGCCCATGCTGCGTGACTTCCCCGAATTGAAGCAGGTCAACCAAGGCCCGCTGCGTTCAGCCGATGCCACGCCGCGATGATGTATGGGGGCGGGTTTTCTGAACCCGCCCTGGAGTTTTGTTGCATATGGAACCTCCGCGTCCCGCGCGGAGGTTTTCCTTTTCCAGCGCGTTAGAATGGTGTTTCATGCTGCATAAGATGAAAGCGCAACAAGCATCATGAGCACAGCAGCAGACCCGCGCCCGCATGCGATTGTGATCGGCTCTGGCTTTGGTGGCCTAGCCGCAGCGGTGCGGCTTGGGGCGCGCGGCTGGCGCGTCACGATCCTCGAGAAACTCGATGCCGCTGGTGGGCGTGCTTATGTCTTCCGCCAGGATGGCTTTACCTTTGATGCCGGGCCCACCATCATCACCGCGCCCTATCTTTTGGAGGAGCTCTGGTCGCTCGCTGGCCGCAAACTCCCGCAGGATATTGATCTGCGCGCGATGGATCCCTTTTATCTGATCCGCTTCGACGATGGCGAAGTCATGCGCTGTTCCGCTGACCTTGATGTGACGCGCGCCGAAGTTGCTCGGATAGCGCCGCAAGACAGTGCGGGGTTTGAACGCTTCATTCTGGAAAGTGAACGCATTTTTCGCGTTGCCTTTGCCGAATTGGCGGACAAACCCTTTCACAGTCTTGCCAGCCTGATTGGTGCGGCACCGGATTTGATTCGGCTGAAGGGGTATCGCACCGTCTATAGCCGCGTCTGTGATTACTTCACCAGCGACAAGCTCCGCGTTGCCTTCAGCTTCCACCCGCTGCTGATCGGCGGGAATCCGATGACCACCACCGCCTATTATTGCCTGATCGCGCATCTGGAACGGCTGCATGGGGTGCATTACGCCATGGGCGGCATGGGCGCGCTGGTGCAGGGTATCCTTGATCTCGCAACAAGGCTTGGTGGCAGCATTCGCTATAATGCCGAGGTGAAGCGCATCACCACCGAAGGTGGCCGCGCCACGGGCGTTGAATTGGCAGATGGCGAAAGGCTTGCCGCTGATATCGTGGTTTCCAATGCTGATGTCGCCTGGACCTATGGCAGACTATTGCAGGATTATCCCAGGCGGCGCTGGACAGATCGCAAGATCGCGCGCGCACGCTATTCCATGAGCCTTTTCGTTTGGTATTTCGGCACCAAGCGTCGGTATGATGATGTCTATCACCACACCATGGTGCTCGGGCCGCGCTATCAGGAATTGCTGCACGACATTTTTACGCGCAAACATCTGGCCGAGGATTTCAGCCTTTATCTGCATCGCCCGACCGCGACGGATACATCGCTGGCCCCGCCTGGTTGCGATGCCTTTTACGTGCTGGCGCCCGTGCCGCATTTGGGCAGCAAGGTGGATTGGGCCGAGCATGCGGAACCCTATCGCAAGGCGATTGAAAAACGCCTGGAAGAAACCGTACTGCCTGGGCTTGGTGATGCACTGATTACCTCTCGCATGATCACGCCACAGGATTTTCAGGATCGGCTGCTATCGGTGAATGGTGCAGCCTTTGCGTTGGAACCACAGCTTTTCCAAAGCGCCTGGTTCCGCCCGCATAATGTCAGCGAGGAAGTGAAGGGCCTGTATCTGGTTGGCGCCGGGACACATCCCGGCGCTGGTGTGCCGGGTGTGATTTCTTCCGCCAAGGTTTTGGATCAGCTTGTGCCGCATGGAGACTCGCTCCGGCGCAATTAAGCGCGCGCCGCACCAATCCGAATGCTGCCGCGCGCCCCGGCCCAATCTTCCAAAACGCGCGCCGCGGCGATACGGCCAGACATCGCCGCCATGGGAATGCCAGGGCCAGGATGCACGGAACCACCGGCCAGATAAAGCCCCGGCAGGCGCGTCACCGCGCCAGGGCGCGCGAAAGTGCCGGTGGTGCCATGGCTTGCGCGACCATAAAGCGCGCCACCAGAGCCCGGAAAAAGTCGCGCAAAACCTTCAGGCGTGGTGACCACTTCCGTGCCCGCATCGCGTGCCACGTCCAAGCCACACGCCTGCAATAGGCCAAAGCCACGTTCGCCAAGTTCCGTGACCTCATCAGGCGTATGGCCGTGCCGATCGCCATCGGGTGGCGCATTGATCAAAACGAGCATCCGTTCCGGCGTGCCCTGGGCGGGCCCCGGCCCGGCTTCGCGATCCTGCGCGCAGACATAGACCGTGGGTGTGGCGGTGATGTCTCGCCGGCGGAAAATGGCGTCAAATTCCGCCGCGTAATCCTCGGCGAAGAATACATTGTGATGCACCAACGGAAAGCCAGCGGTTGGCGCCTTCACGCACCAGGTCACGGCGGAGAGTGAACGCGCGGCGCGTGGCGTATCCTGCGCCGCACCACGAGGCGCCGGCCCCAGCATCCCCTGCGCCAGCGCGGAAACATCACCGTTGAAAACCACAGCATCGGCAGTGATTTCCTCACCACTCGTCAGCCGCACCCCGCAAGCCCGGCCCTGGCGCGTGATTATCTCAGCAACCTCGGCACCAAAGCGAAACTCAGCACCCTTGCCTTCTGCCAAGCGCTGGATCGCATCCGCCACGCGCCGCATGCCGCCCTTTACGAACCAAACGCCATCCTGTTCCACATGCGCGACCAGCATCAGCGTGGCCGGCGCCAACCAGGGGGAGCAGCCGCAATAGGTCGCATATCGCCCAAACAATTGGCGCAAGCGCGGGTCGCGAAAATGTTCGCCCAAGGCATCCCAGAGCGTTTTCATCGGCGCGGTGCGAATCAACGCCGC
>JADCFR010000145.1 GCA_020249415.1 Roseomonas sp.
GGTGATTATGCCATGGCAGGCTTGGCTGCGACCTTGGCCTTGGATGCCGGGCGCGTGGTCGCCCCCCGCCTGGTTTATTTCGGCGTCGGCAATATCCCTGTGCTGGCCGCGGCTGCCTCGCGCGCCCTGGAAGGGCGCAACCTGGACCGCGCCAGCATCAGCGCCGCGCAGCAGGCGCTGGCTGATGATCTGGACCCGCCCCATGATTTGCATGGCCCGCCGGAGATGAAGCGCCATCTGGCGCGCGTGCTGACCGAACGTGTTTTGCTTGGTTTTCTGAGCCCAAAGGTGCAAGCGGCATGATCCCGATTACACTCACCGTGAATGGCGAGAAGGTAACACGGCATGTGGAACCGCGCCGGCATTTGATTGATTTCCTGCGCCTTGATCTTGGCCTGACGGGTTCGCATGCCGGCTGCGAGCACGGCGTTTGCGGTGCCTGCACCTTGCGCGTGAATGGCAAGATCATGCGTGGCTGTTTGATTCTTGCGGCCTCGCTCGATGGTGCTGAGGTTCAGACAATTGAAGGCCTGTCCGAAAGTGGGGAGGTTGCCGATTTGCAGGCGGCTTTTGTGGCGCGCAATGCGGCGCAATGCGGCTTTTGCACGCCGGGCATGGTGATGACGGCGGCTGAATTGCTCGCCGAGGGTGGCAGCCCGACGCGGGGTGACATCCGCGAGTATCTTTCGGGTAATTACTGCCGCTGCACGGGCTATCAGGCGATTGTGGATGCGGTGGAAGATACGCTCCGCAGCAGGGGGGCGACACCATGAACGAGATTACGCCGGCCTCCATTGGCCTGTCGCGCGAGGATTTGCCCAATTCCTATATCGGACGATCCGTGCCGCGCCCGAATGTGCCGAAGCTGGTGCAGGGGCGCGCGACCTACACCGATGATGTGACCCTGCCGCGCATGCTGCATGCGGCGTTTCTGCGCAGCCCCCATGCGCATGCGAAAATCAGCGCCATTGATGCGGCGCGCGCCAAGGCCGTGCCGGGGGTAATCCGCGTCTTTACCGGCCATGATCTGGCGAAATTCTGCGATCCCTGGGTTGCAACGCTTGACCATTTGAAGGGCATGAAATCGGCCCCGCAATATCCGCTGCCGCTCCACCGCGCCACCTGGCAGGGGGAGCCGATTGTGGCGGTGGTCGCGGAAAGCCGCGCCGCAGCCGAAGATGGTGTCGCCGCGCTGCAGGTGGAATTCGAAGCCCTGCCCGCGCAGATTGATATGGAAACGGCGCTCGCCCCCGGCGCGGTCGTGATCCATCCGGAATTGGGCGATAATCTGGTCTTTACCCGCACCGCGGAAACCGGTGATGTCGCCGCGGCTTTCGCGACCGCGCATAAGGTTGTTGAAGCGCGCTTCGTCACGGGCCGGCATACGGGCGTGACACTGGAACCGCGTTCCATCATCGCCGATTACAACCCGGCGGATGAAACACTCACCGTTTATCACTCGACCCAGGCGCCGCATATGATGCAGGGTGTCTTCGCCAAGCAGTTGCGCATGAAGGAAGGCGATGTCCGCGTGATCTGCAAGGATGTCGGCGGCAGCTTCGGCATCAAGGTGCATGTCTACCCGGATGAGGTCGCAATCGCCGCCATGGCGCGCATCATGGGCCGCCCGGTGAAATTCGTGGCTGACCGGTTTGAATCTTTTGTGAGTGACATCCACGCGCGCGATCATCGCATCAAGGGTCGCCTGGCGGTCGATGCGGAAGGCCGCGTGCTGGCCTTTGACATTGATGATTTGACCGGGATCGGCCCCTATTCCGTCTATCCACGCACCAGCGCGATCGAGGGTAATCAGGTCGTCAATCTTTGCGGCGGCCCCTATGATTTCAAGAATTATCGCTGCACCACAACGGTTGTGCTGCAGAACAAGACGCCAACCTGCCAATATCGCGCTGTTGGTCATCCCATTGCGACGGCAGTGACGGAAGGTCTCATGGATCTGGCCGCCGAGGCGCTCGGCATGGACCCGGTTGAGCTACGCCGGCGCAATCTTATTCGCGATGATGCCTATCCCTATACCTCGCCACCCGGCATGCGGTTTGAGGGGCTGTCGCATCACGCATCCCTGGACAAGTTGCTGGAAATGGTGCCGCTTGAGCGCATCCGTGCCGACCAGGCAGAAGCACGCGAACGCGGCGTTTATCGCGGCATTGGCTTTGCGTCCTTCATTGAACTGACCAACCCCTCGCCCTTCATGTATGGTATTGGTGGCGCGCGTATTTCCGCGCAGGATGGCTGTACCGTGCGCATGGACCCGGATGGGTCCATTGTTGCTTCCTCGGGTGTGACGGAACAGGGCCAGGGGACTGAGGCGATTTTGGCGCAAATCGTGGCGCATGGCGTCGGCGTGCCGGTCAATCGCGTGAAGATCATCACCGGTGATACGCAGACCACGCCCTATGGTGGCGGTACCTGGGCGTGTCGCGGTGCGGGCATTGGTGGGGAAGCGGCGCTGCAATCGGCCATTGCATTGAAGCAGCAAATCCTGGAAGTGGCTGGCGCCATGCTGCAAGCGGCGCCAGAAACACTTGATGTCGTGATGGGCGAAATCACAGATAAGGCCAGCGGCAAGCCGCGCATGACGCTGTTTGAATTGGGGCGCATCGTCTATTTCCGTGGCGATACGCTGCCCAAGGATTTGCCGCGCGAATTGGTGCAAACGCGCCATTTCATCACCAAGGAATATCCCTTCGCCTTCACCAATGGCATTCAGGCAAGCTGGGTTGAAGTGGACCCCGCCACCGGCATGGTGAAACTGCTGGAACATTGGTGCGTTGAAGATTGCGGCCGCGTCGTCAATCCGCTTTTGGTGGATGAACAGGTGCGCGGCGGCATTGTGCAGGGCATTGGTGGCGCGCTTTACGAACATTGCGTCTATGACGCGGAAGGCAATCTGCTGACCACGACGCTGGCCGATTATCTGGTGCCCATGTCCGCAGAAATGCCCGAAATCCATGTCGGCCATGTGGAAACGCCAACCCGCGAATCCCTGCTGGGTGCCAAGGGCGCCGGAGAAGCCGGCACCGCTGGCGCGCCGGCGGCCATCATGAATGCCATCAATGATGCGCTGAAGCCCTTCAAGGCCCGCGTGCATGAACAGCCCTTCACGCCAGAGCGCATCCTGCGCGCGCTTGGCACCATCGCCTGACCCATTTCAACGGCGTTCGCAAACGCCTCAACAGGGAGATTAGCCATGACCACCCTTCGCCGCAGCCTGATCCTGGGCGCTTCCGCGCTGCCCTTGTTTTCCATCCATAGCCGCGCGCAGACGGCGCTGAACATCACCATCGCCTCCAGCCATCCGGTTGCAAATTTCTGGGTGTCGATGATGAAGAATGTCTTCCAGCCGGAAGTGGACAAGCTGCTGCGCGATGGTGGCAATACGCATCGCGTCAATTGGCGTGAATCCTATGGCGGCACGCTCTATCGCTTCCAGGACACGATGGAAGCCGTGCGCGATAACATCACCGATATCGGCTATGTCGGCACGCTCTGGGAAGGCAGCACCATGCCGCTGCAGAACGTGACCTATTTCACGCCTTTCGCGACCGGGGATCACGCCCTTGTGGCCAATGCCTTTGAGGCGATGAATGAGAATGTGCCGGCCATTCGGCAGAATTGGAACGGCCTTAATATGGTGCCGCTCAGTTCCTACATCACGGATACCTATCACATCTGGTCGAATTTCCCGGTGCGCAGCCTGGATGATTTGCGCAATCGCAAAATCTCCGCCCCTGGCACCAGCGCCAATTGGCTGACCGGCACGGGCGCGACGCCGGTGGATGGCGCGCTCACCACCTATTACACCGATATCCAAACCGGTGTTTCGGAAGGTGCGCTGTCCTTCTTTGTCGGCATCCTGCCGACGCGCGTGCATGAAGTGGCGCGCTACATCACGAAATGCGATGTGGGTGCCATGTATGTCGGCGGGATTGCGGCCAATAAGCAGCGCTTTGATCGTTGGCCGGAAGGCGTGCGCCGCGCCATGACGGAAGCGGGCAAAACGACGACGCAGGCGCATATTCGCGATGTCTCGGCCCGCATTGCCGCCGCCGAGGCAGAGATGCTGCGCCAAGGTTCCGTCATCAGCACCCTGCCCGCCGCCGAGCGGGAGCGTTGGATCCGTGGCTTGCCCAATATTGCGCGCACCTGGGTAGATAGCTCCGGCCCCGCAGCGCGGGACGTGCTGAATGCCTATTTCGCGGCCATTCGCGCTGCCGGGCAGACGCCTGGGCGCAATTGGGACCGCGAAGTCACTGCCTGATCCGGAAGGCGCGCGCACTTGGCTGATGATATTGACATGGCGGCGCTGGAAAGTGCTGCCCCCAGGCAGCCCTTTGGCCCGATCCGGATGTTGCTTGATGGTCTTGCGGCCATTGGCACCATTTGGACCTTCGGGTTGATGCTGCTGATCTGCGCCGATGTCATTGGCCGATCCTTTCTGAATGCGCCCATTACTGGGGTTGCGGAAATTGCCGCGCATTCGGTGGTGGGGATCGTCTTTCTGCAAATTGGCGCCACCATCTATCACCGCCGCATGACGCGCGCGGATTTCCTGATCCAGCGCGTGCTGACTTGGGCGCCGCGTTTCGGACGTGGGGTCGAGGCGCTGTTTTTCCTGATTGGTGCGGCGGTGATGTTCTTCATCGCGCAAGCCGCCTGGCCTGGCATGTGGAATTCCATCAATTTGCGGGAGTTCTTTGGTGTGCAGGGGCTTTTCACCGTGCCCACCTGGCCCTTTCGCGGCCTGATCGTGCTGGGTGGTGTGGCGGGTGGCATTGACTATCTGGCGGTATTTGTCGCGGAACTGCGCGGGATGCTGACGCGCCATGGATGATAC